>CAIXTT010000142.1 GCA_903922455.1 uncultured Bacteroidota bacterium
ATCTCCATTTTTATCTACAAAAAGATTACATGATGCATTTTCGATGCTAATACTTTTCAATCGGACATCCTCTGAAAAAACATCCCACCAAGAAAATAGCAGGAACACATTTTTTGCAACCAACAAGGGTTCTTGATTTCCATCAGTTTTTTTTCCTTTTGTGTTTACCTCTTGAAAATTGACGCTGGCATATGGAAATTTGCGCAAGAGAGAGAAATCAATATCGCCCACTTGAACTGGAACGGTGAGATTAGCATTGATTTGTGCTACAGCCATTTCTTTAATTTTAGGACCCAGAAACCATCCTATTGCCAACAAGACCATCAGCAAACCACCAATGGTGGAAGCAATAATGATTAAAATTCTTTTTCGTTTACTCACGTCACAAAACTATGTTTAGACTACTAATGAAATCTGCTTCCAAATATTGTCTATGAACAATAAAATTGACAAGAAAGTAATATGATTGACTAATAAACCTTTATAAAGCCTTTCGTTCAATTAAAAATTAATAAAATCGATAGGATTTACTGGACTTCCGTTATACCAAAGTTCAAAATGGAGGTGTGGACCCGTACTAAACTCGCCTGTATTCCCAATAATAGCCACCACTTCTCCGGCTTTAACATGATCGCCAATGCGCTTCAATAGTGCCGAATTATGCTTATAAAAAGTAAAAATATTATTGCTATGTTGGATGCCTATGACATAGCCTGTTTCACTCGTAAAATTCGACATGATAACGGTTCCATCCATTGCCGATTTAATCACTTCATTGGCTCCAGCTACGATATCGATTCCAAAATGTTTTTGAACCGTATTAAACTTAGTCGTGATGGTTCCTTTTAGCGGCGTAAAAAAAGCGACACTTCCGATACCAGTCGAGAACGACTTTTCGGTTGTTTCTTCTAATTCAAAGCGATCGGACCCTTCCATTTGCATTCGAAGAAGAGAATCCGACTCTGATTTATCCAGTTTACGGATTGAATCAGCGTATCCGAGGCTATTTGAAGAGGTATTATAGGAAGTTGTATCTAACTTGTCGTTCAATACATTAAGTAAATTCGCCAAATACTTATTCTGAGCATTCATCTGATTATCAATCGAGTCGGCTTTTAAGCTAACTGTGAGTAAATTACGACGAATATTCACATCTGTATAACCGGGGATATATTCACGTAACGGTGTGAAAGCAATTAAGTATAAAGTAAGTGTAATCAAGCTCAGAGCGAAAGTGCCACCAAAAACAATAATATTCATAGGAGTAAGGCGCAAGGCGAATTTCTCCTCTAATGTCTGGTCGTTCATCACCACCAGTCTGAATTTGCTACGTAAATTCTTAACTATTTTTTTACGTCGGGCTTCAAGAATCGGCATATGTGCAAATATCGCAAAGTTCAGGCTTTCGACCGCTTGTTTCAATCGTTATATTTGCAATCCTATACTAAATTAAAAAGTATTCAGTTTATTCTGGATAACATACCAAGATCTGCCTGTGATAAGTTTGCGCTTTAATCTTCTTATTCTCCTTATGATTGTTCTTTTTGGAGGATGTAGTGTGAAGAAAAATAATATTATTAGTCGTTCCTACCATGGCACCACTACTCACTACAACTTTTACTTTAATGGTCGTGAACGCTTGAAGCAAGGTGCTGCTACATTAGCTACAGCACATGAAGATAAGTATGACCGTGTCCTTTCCATTTTTAAAATTGGAGATCTAAATAAAGCAAAAGCAGTTTTTCCTGATTTTGACGAATCCATCAAAAAAGTTTCCATTTCTATTACCCGTCATTCCATCTATGTAAAAGGAAAGAAAGATCGTGCGATCAAGGAACATAACAGATGGATTCCGGAATGTTATATGGTGATTGGGCAAAGTCAATTTTATAAACATGATTTTTGGACAGCGATTGAGACCTTTCAGTATATCAGCTCGGAATATCAAGATGATGAAATTCGTCCAGAGGCTTTGATATGGTTAACACGATCCTATTTAGAGTTAGGAAAGATGACCGATGCAGAATATTTGCTCGATTATTTAAAAGCCGATAAAAAATTATCCGTGAAGCTTACAGGATATTATCATGCCGTTTTAGCACAATACCATTTGCAAAGAAATGATGTAGTTCGAGGTGCCGAAGCTTTAAAGATGGCAGCTGCGAGTTCGAAGAAGAAAGAAGACAGAGCACGTTATTATTTTATTTTAGGACAGCTACAACAAAAAGCAGATTCATTACCTCAAGCTTTTTTAGCATATCAAAATGTGATTAAGTTAAATCCACCTTATGAAATGGCATTCAATGCTCGTATTAACCGAGCGCGTTGTTTTGATGCTGGAAGTGGCAAGTCGGCACTCGTGAAAAAGGAGTTGCAAAAAATG
>CAIXTT010000143.1 GCA_903922455.1 uncultured Bacteroidota bacterium
TAAATGGATACCGAAAATATTTAGATGTAAATTCCTTTATTGATTATTTTCTTGTCAATGAGTTAGCGAGAAGTGCAGATGGGTTTAAAAAGAGTGTTTTTTTTCATAAAGATAAATATTCAAACGGTGGTAAACTTAAAGCAGGGCCCGTATGGGACTTCGACTGGGCATGGAAAAATATGGGTGGGGTTTGTACCTACTTCGAAGGATATACAGGAGCCGGTTGGGCCCATCAAGTCAATGATTGCTTTACTGATAATTATTCAACAGGTTGGTATATTCGTTTGTTGCAGGATAGCACATTTAGCAACGAACTTCGCTGCACCTACGAGAACTACAGACAAACGATGTTAGATACAACAAATCTTTTCTCATACATTGACAGCATAAGAACGCTTGTTCAAAATGCGCAGGCAAGACATTTTCAAAAATGGCCAATACTTGGAAGGAGCGGACCCGCACCCGATTTTGGACCTATTGCCACCACTTACAATGCAGAATTAGATTCACTAAAAGATTGGATTAACATTAGATTGCAATGGCTTGATGCAAATATTCCCGGACTTTGCAATACAACAGGTGTAACAGAAACGGATTTATCCACTACCTTGAATTGTTATCCTAATCCTGCAAATGATTATTTAAATATTAATTATTTCTTGCCATCAACAACGAAAATATCCGTTCGTTTGTTTAATTATTTAGGTTCAGAAGTTTTGTCAACCACGCCAATAATACAAAGCCCCGGGCATCATGCATTAAAACTCGAAACCAAAACTCTTTCAAATGGTGTTTACATTATAAATTTTGAAAGAGGGAAAGATGTTGTATCAAAAAAAATAATTGTCCTGAAATAATGGTTTTGCCTTGACCGCTAAACTCAGGTGACACCATCACGAACTTTTAACAACGTTTGGTGCGCACCTCAAACAGTTGTTCCGTGCACTAGCCGTAGCACAAATGCACTCCTTTGTTTATAATAGCACTTCCTCCATCAGATGTTATGTTACCACCACTTATGCACTATATCCAGTAATTGAGCTTGCGTTCTTGTCCGCAATGGTTATAAGTTCAATATTCGTGTCATTGCTTTATGTTTCCTTATCAAATTGTTTCTTTTTAAAAAACATTCGTCTAATGGAATTTGTAAATCTCTTGTCTGTTGGATATTTTCTGTGTGCCGTAATGTTATTAAATAGTAAGGCTACAATAAATAGAATTATTGTACCCGTCAAAACAGGTGATAAAACATAGAAGTATCCTAATGTTTTTATTTTTTCTGAACCAATTATTGCAATTAAAGCTGTCGCTCCACCAGGAGGATGAAGTGTTTTTGTAATTTGCATTGCAACGATTGATAGAGCTACAGCGAGAGGAGCTGTCAACAAAATAATGTCAGGCAATAGTTTGTAAATTGTTACCCCAATAAATGCTGATATTAAATGCCCGCCAATTAAGTTTCTTGGTTGAGCCAATGGACTTTGAATTGCACCGTAAATAAGGACGCTTGATGCTCCAAACGAAGCAATAAGAAATATATTTTCGTCCTTTGGCAATAAATAGCTTTGAAGAAAAGCGATTAGTCCAATACCAA
>CAIXTT010000144.1 GCA_903922455.1 uncultured Bacteroidota bacterium
ATAAGCAAATCAAGTTTCGAATCACGATTCACATCCACTATTTGAGGAGCACTATTATTTCCAATATCTATTCCTTGAAATTGTGGCGAGGTAAAAACAAAATTACACGGGTTTCCAGCTCCAGCAGTATTTGTATAATAAATTAGAGTTCCATCTCCATTTCCAAGAAGTAAATCATCATCGTTATCTCCATCCAAATCACCGAATGCGGGGAACAATCCGTATTGTGTAATGGAAGCTAAGCTTAGCCAGTCGTCAGCAATCAAAGTAAACATGGGTTGTGTAGGCGTACCAATATTTCTAAAATAAGCCAATCGAGAATACGCAAGATTTGGATTCACATCGTAATAAGAATCATTCCCAGAAATAATATCAATAAGACCATCTTTGTCAACATCAAAAAAAGCAACATTTGCAGCTGTTCCAAGGTCGATCGTTTCATCCGATAAAAATCTTGACTTAATAAAATTAAAAACATTAGAACAATTATTTGTTGTGTTTTTATAAAACAGTAGATTATTGAAATCCTCCCCTACCGTTGCAAATGGACTTACCATCATATCTTTCAAACCATCATTGTCGAGATCTAAATAATATCCCCCAGGTAAATTTTGCATATCAACAGATATATTGTAAACTGGGAAAGCAGAATCTTGAGATACAATGACAGCAGAATCAGGAGTACCTCCATTCAATAAAAACAACATGTTTTGTCCAAGGATATCTCCATTCAACAAATCCACATCGCCATCACAATCTTGATCTAAGGGAGTAAGAACAGATCCTGAATGTCGATTTCGATTTACCGAATTATCATTAGCGATTGCAGATCTACAATTTTGATTGAGCAAACCAATATTAGTTAGTCCACTCAATTTAAAATATCCCCAACAATAAGGTTGCATTGTAAATAAGAAATCACCGCAAACTCCCAAGGAGTCCATAGCATAATTTTTATGATACTCTAGGTAATTACTGGAATTAGCAAACGTAATTACATCCATATCTCCATCACCATCTACATCATAAAGTGCAGGCATGTTGACTTGAGTCACAAAAATATTCGTATTAAAAGTTCCGTACCATGAATTCAACTGTGCACTGACTTGAGTAAACTGCAATCCAGTACCGGATACATAATCATTTCTCCATACACCCATGGCATTATTCGTATAGGTAAATAAATCGAGGTCGCCATCGCAATCATAATCATACGATCGTACCCAATCGTGCAATGGAGGGAATTTTTCAATGTATTCTGGATGATAATGATAAGCGGAAGTACTTCCACTACCATCATTTAAAAAAGTGGAAAGTCTATTTCCGATTCGATCGAACATGAGTAGATCGATTAATGTATCACCGTTCATTTCAATTTCAACAGGCATCATTGAATTAAAACCTCCTGTCCATGGAAAATCTAGAGTATCATTACTATTGACAATTACCTTAGGTCTTTGATCGAGATATAATGTTTGTGCTTGAGTAACTGAATTTTCAATAAATCCTAAAATAAATAGGAAGGTAAGAAGTCTGCGCATTGCATTGGGTTGTGTGTCTCAAAGATAACATATTCGTCAGGTCTAAAAGTTCAATTAAGAACTGATTTTTACATATAATATACAATTCCATCTAAAAAAATTAAAAAAACTCACAACGAAGGGAAAAAATCTACAGTTACAAAACTAATCAGGTTAACTTTCCTCCAAAACCCATAAAATTTTATACATTCGTTCATTAGAAATAAAACATATGCCTTCATTTGATATTGTTAACGAAGTAGACATCCAAAAACTGGACAATGCGATTAATGTTGCGGTAAAAGAAATATCATCCCGATACGATTTTCATGGCTCCAAAACGGAGGTCGATTTGGATAAAAAGACTATGATCATCAATGTCTTAACTGAAAACGACATGCGAGTTAAGGCTATTCAAGATATTTTGATTTCGAGAATGATGAAGCAAGGCCTAGATGCAGCCGCTCTAGATTTTGGAAAAGAGCATTATGCTAGTGGAAATATGCTTAGAAAAGAAATAAAGGTAAAAAAAGGGATTGACAAGGATTCCGCAAAAAAGATAATTAAAGTTATAAAAGACAGCGGTATAAAGGTTCAAGCATCTATCATGGATGATCAACTTCGAGTAACAGGAAAAAAATTAGATGACTTACAAGCTGTAATTGCTTCAGTGAAAGGAGTAAATGTAGATTTACCCCTACAATTCACTAATTTCAGGAATTAATTTTAACATAATTTACATTTTAATAAAATCGCTAATTCGATCATTTTCAAGCTAAAATGTCAAACTTTAGTAACATTAGCAATTAATTACAACAATTAGTTAACATCTCTACGTTTCATGGTTCACGGAGATTCCTTAATATTGTCACCCTTAAAAAGTCGAAAATTAAACCTAATAATTATTAAAAACCAAAACTGAAATTATGAGTCAGACGAAATCAGGACGCAGCATTCAGGGGATGTTAGCTGCCATTGTAATCCCAGCAGCTTACGTCCTTTGTTTACTAATCTTTAAATTTATTCTTGGAAGCCCTTCTAACTTTCAAGACAACAATCCGGAGTTAAATCCTTTACCCGGTAATTTCTTAGGAATTATTTACAAAGGAGGATTTATTGTACCCATCCTTATGGCATTGTTAGTGATTGTAATCACATTCGTAATTGAGCGATTTGTGACGGTAAACAAATCGAAAGGAAAAGGAAGCATTGATACTTTCGTACACAAAATGAGAGCTGCACTTTCTAAAGGAGATGTTGACGGCGCTTTGTTAGAATGTGATCGCCAACAAGGATCCATTGCCGCTGTGGTAAAATCGGGACTTAGTGCTTACAAGCAAATGGCTAATGAAAAAGATTTAGATAAGGAGCATAAAATTGCTGCTATCCAAAAAGAAATTGAAGAAGCCACAACGCTTGAACTTCCGATGCTTTCTAAGAACTTAATTATCATTTCTACTATTGCTTCTATCGCTACCTTGATGGGTCTATTAGGAACAGTAATCGGAATGATTCGTGCATTTGCTGCACTTGCACAAGCAGGTTCACCAGATGCAACAGCTCTTGCAACCGGAATTTCGGAAGCACTTATCAATACCGGATTAGGAATTGGTACATCGGCAATCGCTATTGTATTTTATAATTTCTTTACCAATAAAATTGATTCGATTACTTACGGAATTGATGAAGCAGGTTACTCTATTGTACAAACATTCACAGCACGTAACTAATTTTTATTTATTCAATTATTATTTAAATTCTAAAATACAGAAGAATGCCTAAAGTGAAGATGCCTAAAAACAGTCCATCCCTCGACATGACGCCGATGGTGGATTTGGCCTTCCTCCTGGTTACGTTCTTCATGCTTACCACTCAATTTCGTCCCGATGAACCTGTTATCATTGACTCACCGTCATCGATATCAGAAAAAATTCTTCCAGACAAAGTAATGGTTGTTGCAATTGATAATAAGAATCGAATTTTCTTCAACTTAGAAGGAAAGGAAATTCGCAAAGAGATGCTTCAACAAATGGGTGATAAATACGGCGTGAAGTTCGACGATAACGAAATAATGCGATTTTCGATCATGTCTACTTTCGGAATGTCTGTTCAACAGTTAAAACAATTCATAACGTTGGATACAGAAAAACGAAAGGAGTTCATGGACAAAAGTGAAGGTATACCTTATGATTCTTTAAACAATCAGTTGGGCGATTGGATTCGATTTGGTCGATTAGCCGATGCTCAAGTGAATCCAGATATTCCTAAGGAAAAGCAAATGCGTTTCGCCATTAAAGGTGATGCTCAAGCGAATTACACTAGCGTAAAACGTGTTATTGATATATTTCAGGAGATGAAGGTAAACAGATTTAATCTGATTACTACATTAGAACAAAACCCTATCCAATAAAAAGAGATCCACAAAATGGCAGACGTACAAACCAACGACCAGGACTCCGGTAAGGGCGGTAAACATAAAAAAGTTAGAGCCAAGAAGCAGAGTACCCACATCGATATGACTCCGATGGTTGACTTAGCTTTCCTTCTCTTGACTTTCTTTATGATGACAACCACGTTTGGTAAACCCAAAACGATGGAGATCAACATGCCGGTCAAGCCCGAAGATAATACGAAAACGGAGGTGAATAATGCAGTCACTATTTTATTGACTGGAGATGATAAAATCTATTGGTATTTTGGAGAATTAAAGCCAGAAACCAAATTAGAATTAACCAACTACTCAAATGACGGATTGAGAAAATTGTTTCTTGACAAAAATAAATTTGCAGTAGAGCGTATTAAACAATTGAGAACAGAATCAGCTACTAATAACATGGCCGACTCTACGCTAAAGCGATTAGAAGTAGGAGCGAAAGGTGCTAAACAAGCATTAATGGTTCTTGTAAAAGCAGACGACAAGGCAAAATATAAAAATATTGTGGATGTTTTAGATGAACTAAACATTACGATGGTTGGAAAATATGCAATTGTGGATCTTGCTCAGCAGGAATTTGACTTAATTAATACTTTTAAACCCCAACCCTAACTATGGCAGACTTATTTAATCCATCTTGGGATGACGCCATTAACCCTGATAGGGCTGAAATGGTATTTGAAAAACGCAACAAAGAATATGGAGCTTATGTTCTTCGTACAGGATATACTCGCACTGCATCTCGTGCACTCATTGCTTCCTTGTCCTTTTTTGCATTAATGATTAGTCTACCGGTAATCGTTCAAATGATTAGCGGTATGAGCGAAGGTAAAGTGGATACATCGGTGGAAGTAACTGTAGAATTAAAAGAACCACCTCCAATCGATGATAACGAGCCACCACCACCACCTCCACCGCCACCACCACCCTCTATTGAAACGGTAAAATTTACACCGCCCGTTGTGGTTGATCGTGAAATTTTAGATGAGGAACCTCCTGTTCAGGAAGTACTCAATGAAACTAACGTTGGTGTCGTAACGCAAGAGGGTGATGACAATGCTACTGAATTGCCTCCAGAACAACCCTTCGTAGATCCAGATGCTGGTAAAGTATTCACATATGTTGAAGAACAACCTACCTTCCCGGGTGGTGAAGCGCAGATGTATGCCTACTTACAGAAGAATATTAAATACCCTCCACTAGCTCGTGAGAATGGTATCACTGGAAGAGTTTATATGACATTCGTTGTTGGACCCGACGGTGAAATTCGTGAGGTAAAAGTATTGCGTGGAATTGGAGCAGGATGTGATGAAGAAGCTATTCGGGTAGTCAAATCAATGCCTAAATGGAAACCTGGTAAACAAAATGGACGTTCTGTAAACGTTCAGTTTAATATGCCGATTAACTTCACATTGAAATAAAATAAATTTGAATTTAAGAAACCCTGATACATCCTTGTATCAGGGTTTTTTATTTGAATTAAGTTTTAATCATTTCTTAGTCTATACCATCCATTGAATCTAAACCTGTCAACTATCACTATATTTGTGCATGGCAAAAACACCTACCCTTTATTATTTCACGCTCGTGATGTCTGGATTATATGTTGTTCTAGGACTCTTCGTTATGTTTTCTCCAAGTGTTCAAGATTTCTTACCAGGATGGAAGCATTGGGTAATGGGAATCATGCTTATCGCCTATGCTTTTGTTCGATTCCGTCGATTGAAAAAACTCAAAGACAGCATGGAGACGAAATTGGATGAATTGAACCAAAATGATTAACTGAAAAGCTAATTTCTTAACCTATTACCAACAAAAGGTTTAGGACCTCAATTCAGGAGGATGACTTAGGTCATTAATTTGTATTTTTTATCTCTAAATCACGATAAATTCTGATCTTTGTATACAGCGAATAGCAGAAGCTTTCGTTATACTTAAAAATGAAACAATTATTAATCATATTTATTCTTGTCGGAATTTTTTCTTCTTGTGGTACCGATTTCAATAAACCATATTCGGATACTCCCACCTCCGGCAAAGTAAATATTGCCGGAGATGAAACGCTAGAATCTTTGATGGATGCGATGTCAGATACCTTTATGGGCCTTTATCAATATGCTTCACTCAAGGTAAGTTATAAATCCGAGTCAGCTTGCTTTAATGATCTCATTAATGATTCAGTTAAAGTAATTTTATCTACACGTAAATTAAATGAGAAGGAAATCGAATATTTTAAATCGCGTCAATTAGTCCCCGTGACTACCAAAATTGCCATAGATGCCATTGCACTTATTATCAACCGAGAAAATTTGGATAGTCTTTTATCCGTAGAACAATTGAAATCTATTTTAGATGGTAAAACAACAACGTGGTCAGAGTTACATCCTACATCTCCCTTAGGTCCCTTAAGTTTCGTCTTTGATAACAATGGGTCATCTACAATGCGTTTTATTAGTGATAGCCTAATGAGTGGAAAAACAAATTTTCCATCCTTTTGCTTTGCAGCGAAATCTAATGCACAAGTGATCGACTATGTAGAAAAAAACAAAAACGCCATAGGAGTTATTGGTGTCAATTGGATCAGTGATCGTGATGATCCGAAAATGTTAAGTTTTAATAAACGCATTCGAGTGGTTTGGTTGAGCAAAAGGGGTCAGGCTGTGTATCCTGATGATTACTTTGGACCCTTTCAAGCTTATCTTTACACGGGAGATTATCCTTTGAAGCGTGAAGTTTACATGATTAGCAGAGAAGGAAGAGCAGGACTTGGCACAGGCTTTGTCTCCTTCGTAGCCGGAGAACAAGGACAACGAATTGTTCGACTTTCTGGTTTACTTCCATCATCACCCTACACAAGAGATATTAAATTAAATTAAAAATTCAGCATTTATTTATTAAAATCGACATGAAAAAAACCATCATAATAACAATCCTTTCTTTAATCAGTAGTTCACTTTATTCTCAATCGTTAAAAGAAGCCATTCGCTTAAACGAAAACGAACAACAAGAAGCCGCTGCGACAATGTACCAGCAACTATTGGTGACAGAACCTAATAATGGCACCTTGTATTATTACTACGGCGAAAATTTTATTGATGCTGAAAATCCTGATCAAGCCACTGTAGCTTTTCAAAAGGGATTGGAAAAAGATCCAGCTAACGGGCTTAACTTAATCGGTCAAGCCGAAATCAAACTAATGGTTGGTGATTTAGCTGGTGGAAAAGTGCTTATTGATAAAGCCGTATTGATGGGTAATGGTAAAAACGCATTAGTTTTAATGGAAGCTGCCGAAGCATATATACATTACAATAAAGCGCAAGATTTAATGAGTGCGCAAACTTACTTAGGAACAGCTGTAAAATTGGATCCGAAAAATCCTGAAGTATATAATTTATTAGGTGACTTATATTCTGAATTGAACAACGGGACTGAGGCAGCTTCAAATTATAATAAAGCATTAGACCTTGATAAAAGTCAAGTAAAAGCATTGTTACACAAAGGTCAGTTGTACAAGCGTGCTACTAACTATGATGGAGCTATCATTGAATTTGAAAATGCAATAAAGATTGACGCCAACTTTGCTCCTGCTTATCGTGAATTAGGAGAAGTTTATTTTAAACAAAGAAAAGCGGAAGAAGCCAAAGGCGCGTACAAAAAATATTTAGAGTTGAGTAAAAATAATACGTTTGCTCGTTTACGTTATGCTTTCTTCCTTTTCGATAGTGAAGATTATAAATCGGCACAAGCAGAACTTAACTTAGTAAATAAAGTAGATTCCAATAATTTATACATGATGCGCATCATGGCTTATGTAGCCTATGAATACGGAGCTTATGATACAGCATATCACACCATCAATAGAGTATTTGCCATCACTGAAGCAGATACTTCTCGACGTTTTGGTAAAGACTATGCATACTATGGTAAAATATTGAATAAGCAAGGAAAAGATTCTTTGGCGATATTTTATTTAGAGAAAGCCGTGAGCATCGATCCACGCAATTCGGAATTGTATGATGACCTTGCTAAAATGGCTACTAAACTAAAGAAATATGAATTAGCGGCAAAAACATACGAAGGTAAAATCGCAAACGTTTCGAAAGTATTGACAGCCGATTATTTTAATTTAGGCAAAGCGTATTATTCGAATAAGAATTTCTTAATGGCAGATAGTATCTTTACAAAGGTTACTGAATTGAGTCCTACATGGCCCAATGGTTATTTGTATCGCGGTAGAAGTTTGAGTCAGATCGATACTTTATTTAACACCTTGCAAGCCATTCCACTTTACGAAAAATACATCGAATTAAATTCTGTAGACTCTGCGAGCACCGCAAAATATAGCAGAGAACTCATAGAAGCAAATAGTTATATTGCTGTTGCTTATTTGCGCAAAAAAGATTGCAGAAAATCACTGGAGTACTGGAATAAAGTTTTAGCAATTGATCCGAAAGTGCAACAAGCTACGGATGCTATTAAAATTATTAAGGAATCGAAGGATTGTAAATAATTAAGTCCCGATAGCTATCGGGATCAGAATTCAGTCCCGATAGCTATCGTGATCAGAATGCAGAATTCAGAATTGAAAAGAATGCATTTTAAAGGTTAAATTTAAATCCGAAGAGTATTTTAAAATCCTAAGTTTAGGAATTATAAATGTTGAAGATCAATCGCACTATTCCACATTAAAAATTCACTGCTAAATTTCTAGAATTTATTTTTCTTTCTGAAATACATAATATCTAACAGTTACGAGAATTCTGCATTCTGCAATTCTGAATTGATATCACCCTTCCACATCCGTTTCGCCTTCAAATTTAAATCCGAGGCGTTTTCCTGTAGTGAAAGTGCTTTGCATCGTGTTTACCATGGCTTGGAAGACAGTAATATCTTTCATAGCATCAAATGGCGGAACATCCACATCAATATCTAAACTGAAAGAGATAGCACTCTCTATTAACGAGCGAATATTTTTTTCATCAGCTTTCATATTCGGATAATCATTGAACAGGATTCCCAACTGCCTCTTTCCTTCCGCAAAAAAATATCCATCTTTATTTACAAAAACTCTTGCAACCAAATGTCCTGCATCCCCTTTTCGATCAAATTTAAATGAGTCGGAAAGAAAATTATAAATACTAATCATCCCTACTGTACCTCTGCTCTTATCTAAATTCACATAACTCGATTTCCAGATGGGATGTGCTGAGTTAAAAACGAAAGCATTGGTATGCATGATGAAAATTAAAACATCCTCCGCTACTTTTATTTCGGCTTCAAAAGTACCTCGATCTTTATATTGAATTTTAATTCGTGGTTCTTCCGTGATGATTGCCGATTTGAGCTCGACTTCAATTTGCTGCAAAACGGATTTAAACAACGTAAGCACATTAAATGTACTGTCTGTTACATCCTTTGCCAACCCGCCTTTTTTCAGAATGGTATTGACTAAATCGCTGTTTGTATTGTCCATTTGCTCGCGTCAGTAGAATATAAACTTAAGAAGTAATTAATATGCTCGGGCAAACACCACTCGTTGGATCGATGGATTCCCTGTTAGAATGCATTTGCCGGCTTCCAATTTATTTCCAAGTGGAATACAACGAATAGTGGCCTTCGACATTTCCTTTATTTTTTCTTCTGTCTCTGGAGTTCCATCCCAATGTGCGTAAATGAATCCACCTTTATCATCTAGAATTTTATTGAACTCTTCCCAGGAATCGGCGCGATAGGTATTCTCCTCTCTGAATGTTTGTGCCTTCTTATAAATATTATCTTGAATTTGACTCAATAAATGTTCAACCTTCAAATCAAGATCGGTTACTTGATACACACTTTTTTCCTTGGTATCACGGCGAGCCACTTCTACGGTTCCGTTCTCCATATCGCGCGGTCCTATTGCAATACGTACAGGAACTCCTTTCAATTCATACTCTGCAAATTTCCATCCTGGCTTATGCGTATCTCTGTTATCAAACTTCACTGAAATTCCTTTCGCTTTTAATTTTGTAATGATGGGCTGAATGAATTGAGTCAATAATTCCAGTTGCTCATCTCCTTTATAAATAGGCACAATCACCACTTGAATTGGAGCCAATCGAGGAGGTAAAACCAAGCCACTATCATCACTATGCGACATAATTAATGCACCCATTAATCGAGTAGAAACTCCCCATGAGGTAGCCCAAACAAAATCTTGTTTCCCTTCTTTCGATGTAAATTTCACATCAAATGCTTTTGCAAAATTTTGACCTAGAAAATGCGAGGTTCCAGCTTGCAATGCTTTTCCATCTTGCATCAAGGCTTCAATACACAACGTATCCAAAGCACCAGCAAATCTTTCATTCGCCGATTTTCTACCTTTTAACACTGGAATAGCGAGAATATCTTCAGCAAAAGAAGCGTATACTTCCAGCATTTGATTCGCTTCCGCAATTGCTTCTTCTTGTGTAGCATGAGCAGTATGACCTTCTTGCCATAAAAATTCTGTAGTACGTAAAAATAATCGTGTACGCATTTCCCATCTTACGACATTGGCCCATTGATTAATCAAAATAGGTAGATCACGATACGATTGAATCCATCCACGGTAAGTATTCCAAATAATGGTTTCCGATGTTGGACGCACGATTAATTCTTCTTCCAATTTTGCGGTTTCATCCACGATTACGCCTTTACCATCAGGATCATTTTTTAATCGATAGTGCGTTACAACTGCACATTCCTTAGCAAAGCCTTCAACATGGCTCGCTTCCTTCGAGAAAAATGATTTTGGGATGAAGAGAGGGAAATAAGCGTTGGAATGTCCAGTCTCTTTAAAACGTCGATCGAGGTCTTGTTGCATGCGCTCCCAGATAGCATAACCATAGGGTTTAATCACCATACACCCTCTCACAGCAGAGTTTTCTGCTAAATCAGCTTTGATTACTAAGTCTTGATACCATTGGGAATAATTTTCTGCTCTTGGTGTTAGTTGTTCGCTCATAGGATTTATATCTTTACAAAGTTTGGCATTGTGTTTGCCTCGTCGTTTGACACAGCAAAATTGGAAAACTGACTGCACATAGCCAATCAAATCTTAAACTAATGACAGTTCAGACCATCAAATTGTTGGTCAAACATAATAAAAAGAGAAATAGCCATGAAAAAATTAACCTTTGTACTCATTTCAGCTGCCATAAGCCTGAGTGCTTGTTCATCCAACAGAACAGCCAGTCGTGAATATGATGATGTTTATTATTCAGATCGTGATGCAATAGCTGATGATTACAGTCGAAGCAACAATACTCAACAGAGTAATTCCAATAACAATGGTTCAAACGAAAATGCTTCTGAGCCAACTCAATCCAATCAATATGATTCTCAAAACACCTCTCAAAATGAAGAGAATCAGACACAAAACGGCAATTATTCCAATAACGACCGTTTTGACAACAACCAAAACACATCTAACAATTCAAACTCTTCCTCTTCACAATACGAAGATCAGGAAGGAAATACCTATGTAACTAACAATTATTACAACGACGACGATTACTACGATTATGCCTATTCTGCACGAATTCGTCGCTTTTACCGTCCGCTTGGGTGGAGTTATTACGATCCTTTCTATACTAATACCTATATGTATGATTACAACCCTTATTCATGGGGAGTGAGTGTTTATTGTGGATATAGCTGGTGGAACCCTCCTTTTTATTCAAGCTGGGGCTACAATAACGGATGGAATGTTGGTTTTGGTTATGGTCCATCTTGGGGATGGGGAAATTCATGGGGATGGAACAATGGTTGGAATGGCTACAATAACGGATACAACCATGGATTTATGAATGGATACAACCAAGGATACATGAACGGTTATTATGCTGGATTATATAACGGCACTTTCAACGGCAGCTATTTTAACAGTTATGATTCATACAGCTACTATTATGGTCCAAGAAAAAATGGAAGAAATAATGTGGCAAGCAATGTACCTGGAGGTAGATCTGTAGGTGAAATTTATGGTAGAAATTTAACATCAGATCCAAAAACACCAAGAACATTTACAGCAACGGATGGAGTATCTGCCATTGGGCGACCTAAAAATAATATCACATCATTAGCGTCACAAGCTTCACAACCGGTCAGAAACTCAGAGACACCTGGCAATCCAAAAAATACAAACGTAAATCCTCGCACAACGACTCCGATAAATGAAAACGGAGTAAATACGAATCCGAAATCGACTACTCCGAAAAACGATGGAACAAATTACACTCCCCGTACTACAGAGCCGAAGAATACTCAAATCAACGATGGAACGAATTACACACCTCGTACTACAGAGCCGAAAAACACGACTCCAAAAACATACGAGAACAATTACGAACCCAAGAATTCAGAACCTAACGGCAATGGATATCCACCAAAGAATAGTGATCCGCGAAATAATAATTCGAATACATATTCAAATCCACGAAACGATTCGCCTTCTGAATACAACACTCCTAAAAACAACAACGGATCCACTCCAAAAAATAATAACTATTCAACGCCACATGAAAATTCGCCGTTAGAAACTACCCCGAGAAATAATGATTACACACCGAAGAATTCTGCTCCACGCAACGACAATAACTATTCTGCGCCTAAAAAGAATCGCGACGATAGTCCAAAGCAAAACTATTCTCCTAGGAGCAATAACTCTTCGCCGAGGAACAATGAAGTAAAATCGAGTCCAAGAACTTCAAGTCCTTCCTATTCGTCTCCAGCACCCTCCAACTATAGAAGTTCGGGATCGAGTAATTCGTCAAACGGCGGAAAAAACAGAAGATAAAATAAAATAATTTCAGGCTGCAATTTATAAGGCATTAGTTCAATTTAATTGACGTAATCGCTTTCATCAATTGCAGCCTTTTTTATACCCCATACCATCAACGAAACACCATGCAAAAACCACTGCTTACCATCATTCTAATTATGAGTTGTATTGCAACTCAGGCGCAAACAGATGCAGATGCTTTGCGATACAGTATGCTTAACTATGGCAGTACTGCACGATCGTTAGGTATGGGAAATGCTTTTGGTGCCTTGGGTGCCGACTTCAGTTCTCTCTCCACCAACCCTGCAGGAATTGGGGTTTATAGAAGATCTGAATTTACTATCAGTCCGATGTTTTCAAATCGCACTACAGACGCCAACTATATTGGAAAAGACAATAGCGACAACGCCTTCAAATTTTCATTTGGAAATTTAGGAATGGTTTGGGCTTCGAATCGAGAAAATTCATCATCAGACTGGAAAGGAGTTGCCTTTGGAATCGGATACAATAAAACCAATGATTTTAATGGACGGTATACTGCATCAGCCAGCAATGGAAAAAATTCTTTACTCAATAGCTATTTGGAAGACTTGGAAGGAGTAGATCCAAATGACATCCCCAGTTATTATCCTTATGATGTGGATTTAGCTTGGCAGACATATTTAATAGACGAAAAAATCGATTCTGTAAATGGCAACTCTTACTTCAGCGTACTTGAAAATGCTGGCGCTTTACAAACAAGAACTGTAGAAACAAGAGGCGGACAAGGGGAATGGGACTTTACTTTTGGTGGAAATTATGACGAAAGACTTTATTTAGGATTTACTTTAGGAATTGCTTCTTTGCGTTATGAAGAAGAAAGTACATGGGAAGAAAAAGACAATCGTGACACTATTCC
>CAIXTT010000145.1 GCA_903922455.1 uncultured Bacteroidota bacterium
GATTACAGGCATTCATCAAAACCTAAGCACCGATTTACTCGCCTTTGAATTAAAGGACTCTATTTTTCATTTGGGAATGATCACCGGACAGATCTATACGGATGATCTTTTAGAAAATATTTTTAGTAAGTTTTGTATCGGAAAGTAATTTACTTTCTTTTGTTTCATAAATGCCTGTTATTGTTAGCTTTTAGCTGATTTATCTTTCTTTTATTTGAGGATGGCTTGTTCAGCCGTTTCCTTTTCTATGCCTATAAAAACTGCATTGAATAGCAAGACCCTTCACCCAAAAGCAATGGCGTGGTGTACAACGATCACTTTGAAGCCCTTTCTGTGCAGGTTTTGGAACTGATTAGCCTGCCGAAACTTTCCCCTACCACAATAAAATTAACCGAAGAGCTATGGCAACGCATCAATACCGATTTTCCTGTAATGCTTTCAGAAGTGATAACCTTTACCAGCGAAGATGCTGCCGGAGTGGTGTACCGCTTAGTCTTGATATTTTTCAGGCTCGACATGATTTTTTCAGCCCTGCGGAAATACGAGAATGGAGAAATGTCCTCCACCATCATTTGCACCGGTGAAGATTTGAATACCTTAATGCAGATAGTACAAACCTACTTAGACCACAGCCTCCTTAAGGTCAACAACCTGCCCAAGCAGAACGAACCCATGCAGTTTCAGTCTGGCGATGGTAAACGTAGGTTTTTTGAGGCTTTGCCACAAGAGTTCACCCTTAAAGAAGCCACCGAAATAGGCATAAAATTCAAACTATCAGCCCGTACAGTGAACGATGTGCTGAAATCCGCCACCGGTGTTTCCCTTACCAGAATAAAGGCAGGACACTACCAAAGAATTTAAAAAACGGATAAAATCACTATCAATCAAATCTTTACACTGTATAGGTAGCCAGCTTGGTAAAGTAATAACTTTACCAAATGCTAAATAAAGTAAAGTAATAACTTTACTATCTACTTGTAATTGTCAAGTATTAGCTTTACTTTTGCCCTGTAAAAGTCAATGTATAACTTTACTTTATGGGCAAGAAATCACTTCAATTGCAACAGCTAAACAGCAAAATGCTGGTATTTGCTTCACTCAAGCAGGTAGCCATTCCACCCACCGGTTGGATAAAAGCCATCCGCACCGCCATTGGCATGTCTATGCAGCAATTAGGCAACAAGCTGAATGTTTCCAAGCAGGGAATACTGGATATAGAAAAGCGGGAAAAAGACGGGTCCATCACCATCAAATCGCTGAAAGAAATAGCCCGGGCATTGGATATGCAATTGGTATATGGCTTTGTTCCAAATGATGGATCATTGGACGCATTAATTGAAAAGAGGGCCACCGACCTGGCCACCAAAATTGTGTTGCGTACTTCTAATACCATGAAGCTCGAAGACCAGGGCAATACCAACAAGCGTATTGAAAAGGCCATCAAAGAAAGAGCTGAAGAAATTAAAAACGAAATGCCTAAAATTTTATGGGATTAGATTTAGACTACATAGATGGACAAACTCCCTTAGACGAAGAAGAAAAAGATGGCCTGCTTATTCCTACCATTGCCACCCGTGGCGAATTAGACGAGTTTGAGCAGCAGAATATTGAACAAGCAGTACAATGGACATTGGGGCGTTCCTTTAAGCCGGAGGTGCTTTTTACCGAAGACTTTATCCGCACAGTACATAAGCGGATGTATGCCGCTGTATGGGCATGGGCAGGTGAATTCCGGAAAACCAACAAAAACATTGGGGTTGACAAATGGCAAATACCATCCGACCTTAAATATCTGCTGGATGATGCTAAGTATTGGCACGAAAACAAAACCTACCCGCCAAATGAAATTGCTGTAAGGTTCAAGCACCGCATTGTAAGTATTCATTGCTTTCCAAACGGCAACGGGCGGCATAGCCGTTTAATGGCCGATATTATCATCGAAAAAATATACAAACTGCCGGTTTTTAGTTGGGGCGCCGCCCTAAGCTTGTCGATGGGGGCTGCCAATCTTTCCAGCGAAGGAGATACCAGAACAGCCTACCTTAAAGCGGTAAAAACTGCCGATAAGGGAGATTACAGTTTGCTGCTGGCTTTCGCCAGGTCATAAGGGATAGCAACAAATCATTTCCTATACATTCAAAAGCCTCCTTCGGGGGCTTTTTTTGTTTCCTACACCTTTGCAACCTTTACCCACTTTGCAGACTTTGCAAGCCTGCACGTCCGCTCAGGCGGGTTTTGCACATTGCTATTTTTCTTAGTAAGTACTTGCTTTTCTTTTCTTGTACTTGCCAATATTTGACAAGTCAATAATAAAACGATGAAAAGTCAATTTGGTGAGAGCATAAGGACACTCAGATAGAAGCAGCATTTATACCTGCGGCAGGTTGCACCATTGCTTGAAATGGACAAAGCTCAGTTGAGTAAAATTGAAAAAGGGTTGCGACAACTCAAACGGGAACAGATACCCATCCTTGCCGAAATACTCAAAGCCAGTAGCGATGAGTTAATGACGCTATGGTTAGCCGACCAAATTTATGCAGTGGTCAAAGATGAGAAACTGGCAAATGAAGCAATGCAGGTGGCTGAGAAAAGTAATAATCTAAAAAAAGCTCAGAAATAAATGAACTTAAAAATAGGACAACGTATTTCAACCAGGGGTGAAGAGACTGTAAAATGAACTGTGCTATTTAAGGAAAAGTAAAAATACTTATCTTTAAATACCACAAAATGAAAGACAAATTGAATAACGTACAACCCCCAGCCAGTACAAGCATTCAAAACCCCAATAATTTTATTCAGATCAATAACACAATACTAAGTCAGGAAACAATTAAGAATTTAAGTGCCGACCAACTGCAAAATATTGAATCAATTATTAAAGAGTCCATAATACAAAAGGAACATGCCGACTAAAAAGCATAACGCAAACCTATTTCAGCACTCACAGACTGTGTGGTTACTTTTCCATTTATTGAATCATCAATTATAATGTTACGGAGTCCAAATTCCTCTATAATTTCAAAATTAAAATGAAAATTACGCCCTAATGGAATTAATAAACCAACTTTTGCAGCTAATCCAATATCACTTGCAGAATATTCATTAGTTATAATTTGTGGGTTAGGAATATCTTCAATTCTTTTACCGCGGTCAATAGATGCTTTTAATAAATAACTATAATAACCACCAGCTCCTATTCTGAACTTTAATTTCTTACCAAACTGATATGTTATAATAATAGGAGTTGAAATATAATTATTTCTAATAACATTACTATAAACACCTTCTGAAGGAAATCCAAATGAATCTGTATCACGAATATTATTTACAATAACCTCTTTAACACGATAATTAAAACCCGAACTAATAAAAATATCTTTAGTTATTCGAAAATCAAACAGAATACCTGTATGTATTTGACCTGTTGGGTATAATGATAAATCATTTTTGTTCTCAAATTTAAACTTTGTTAACGCAACTCCGCAATTTAAACCAACAAAAAATTTATTTTCTTCAGCCTTAGAAAGGCAAACAACCATAAGGAAAGTAAAAAGAAACAAGATATTTTTCATTACTTTATTTTTTATTTAAATATTAGTTGCAATTTTTTTTTATCATGTCATAGGCTGTTGAATATCCTAACTCTCCAGCTTTTGATAAATCTAAACACCCACTTTCTTTTTGGCTTAAAGACAATTTTGCAATTCCTCTATTAACATATGCAATTGAATCCTTAGGGTAAAGTTCAATTGCTTTTGTATAGTCTGCTATAGCGCCCCTTAAGTCTTGCAAATTGTGTTTAGCGAATCCTCTATTATAATAAGCATCTGCATAATCAGGCTCCAGTTCTATTGCCTTTGTAAAGTCTACTATTGCTCCTTGGTAATCTTTCAATCCACGTTTTGCTTCACCTCGATTACTATAATTATCAGCTTCGTTAGGTTCCAATTCAATCGCTATTGAATAGTCTGAAATTGCCCCATTGTAATCTTCTAAACCTCTTTTCGCCTCCGCTCTATTAAAATAACTATTAGCATCATCAGGATTTAATTCGATAGACTTATTAAAGTCTAATATTGCTTTTCTATAATCTACTACTTGGATAAAGGAAAAACCACGTTTAAAATATGCATCTGCATATTTTGGTTTCAATTCTATGGCTTTACTATAATCTGCTATTGCTCCACGATAATCTTCTAAATCGATTTTAGCATTACCTCGATTATAGTATGCCACATCAAGGTCAGGCTTCAATTCTATTGCACTGGTATAATCACTTATTGCTTCATTATTGTATTCTAATTTACGTTTAGCAATTCCCCTATTACAATACGCCTCTGCAAAATCAGGCTTAAATTCAATTGCTTTAGTATAGTCTGCTATTGCTCCATAATAATCTTCTATTTTGCATTTCACATCCCCCCTATTAAAATAAGCTTCCTCATAATCAGGTTTCAACTCTATAGCCTTAGTAAATTCTGTTACCGCTTCAAAATATTTTTCAAAAAGACAAAAACCACGACCTTTATTAAAATAATCTTCAGCCTTTTGAGTATATCCCAATATTGGAATCAATAAAAGTATACTGGTAAAAAAGAAAGTTCGAAACATAAATAATATTGGTTTTGAGATATAAAGATAAATAGGAATACTCATAACACTTCAAATTATTTTTATAAAACTAATGAACTAAGATAATAAATGCAATTATCCAATTTTCTCAGAAGTAAATAAATTTATATGATTGTTAATATTTACGAATTAACTAATGTCTTGTAACTCCATTGCACCATCAAGCTTTAACAATTTGATTATCAATGCATATTACATTTTGTATTGGAAAGTAATCTTCTATAATTCCAGATTTTTCTATACTTTCGTCCATGTATTAAAATAAAAATATTTTTTAAATCTTCTATTATGCATATACAACAAATCGAATCTAAGATTCATGAAATCCGTGGTCAAAAAGTGATGCTCGATTATGATCTGGCCGAACTTTACGAAACTGAAACAAAATATCTAAAACGTTCAGTAAGAACGAATTTTAATAGATTCCCACCCGATTTCATGTTCGAATTGTCAAAAACCGAATGGGAAACTTTGAGGTGCAATTTTAGCACCTCAAACCAAAGAGGAGGTACCAGATATTTACCTTTTGCCTTTACTGAACAAGGAGTTGCTATGTTAAGTACTGTACTAAAAAGTGATATAGCAATTGAAGTAAATATCTCCATTATGCGCGCCTTTGTTTTTATTAGGCAGTACGCCTTATCGCATAAAGACTTGACTGAAAAATTGAAAGAGTTGGAGAACAAATATGATAAACAATTCAAAGACGTTTACGAAGCCATCAATTATTTATTGCAAAAAGACAAAGTCGAAACGGATCAAAAGGAACGAAAGCGAATCGGATTTCAGAAATAGTTTTATCTGATTTCAAATAAAATCAATCCTAACAAGAATGAAATCTATGCTTTTAAAAAAATCTACAGAGTGGATTTTCTATTCCCTCAAACTACTTCTCAACTAAAAATATTTTTAAATCATCATTCATGCAATTACAAAAAAATCAAACCAAAATTTATGAAATCCGTGGTCAAAAAGTACTATTTGACTTTGACCTTGCCGAACTCTACGAGGTAGAGACAAGAGTACTAAATCAAGCCGTCAAACGTAACATTGACATTTTTCCTTCAGATTTTATGTTTCAACTTACTGAAAGTGAATGGGGACGGATGTCATCACAAATTGTGATGACATCCCCTAATAAACGTCCTAAATCGGCTTTGCCCTTTGCATTTACTGAACATGGAGTTACCATGCTTGCTAACGTTTTAAAAAGTAAAAAAGCAAGACTAACGAGCATTGCAATTGTTAGAGCCTTTATTGCACTCAAACAATTTATATCCAGTTATCATGAATTATCAGAAAAACTGAAAGATTTGGAGAGCAAATACAACACCCAATTTAAGGATGTATACGAAGCCATCAACTACCTTTTACAAAAAGACAAAATTGAAATAAATCAAAAGGAAAGAAAACGGATTGGCTTTCATAAATAGAACTATTTTCTTCTCACCATAAAATGCTTAAAGCAACTATAGAATAGAAATCATTACTGCGAATAAAATCAGGAGAATGATTTTACAACATTCAAGAATCCCGTATTAAAATAAAAATATGTTTAAAATCTACTTAAATGAAATTACAAAAATTAAAACCAAAATTTATGAAGTCAGCCGGCAAAAGGTAATGCTTGATTTTGACCTGGCTGATCTGTATGAAGTTGAAAACAGAGACTTAAACAAGCTACAAGCTGTAAACTACAATCTGAATTTAAGAAGCAATAAGTGCAAGTAACACAACAATGAAAAATTCAAGAACAACATTTTTTTAGAGGTACTAATTCAATTTTTCTACTAAACCATTTTATAAAACAATTCTTAAAATAATATTATGCAAATCATTCAACTTATTCAGAACCGAATTTACGAAATCAAGGGAGAAAGGGTCATGCTCGACTTTGACCTAGCTGGACTATACGAAGTACCCACGAAAGCACTAAATCAAGCAGTAAAAAGAAACATAAAAAGGTTCCCAAAGGATTTTATGTTTCGTCTCACCCTTGCTGAATGGAATAGGATTCAAACACAAGTATTTAGCGATCAAAATGATCACAAGGAAAGTCCTATCAATATGCGGTCACATTATGTGACCGCATATCAAATAAAAAGAAACACCACCACTCCCCCCTATGTCTTTACGGAACAAGGTGTCGCAATGTTAAGTGGAATTTTAAACAGCGACATGGCGATAAATATGAATATTGCCATCATGAGAGCCTTTGTTGAAATTAGAAAAATTGTTTTAATGCAAAATGATTTAAAACAACAACTGAATGAAATTAAAGAAACGTTAGGATAACATGATGCACAGCTTAATCAAATTTATGATGCCATGGAAAATTTATTGGATGAAAAAGCAGCACACAGGAAATTTGAAGAGCGGAAAAAGATTGGATTTTAGTGTGAAGTTGTATTTCAATTTTCTTGATTAAAGCAAATTCTGAACTATCAATCTGATTGCAATCGCAATTACAAAAATTTCAATCCAAATTAATTAAAATAAAAAAATCGGGACATGTAAAACATGCCCCGATCTCTTATTCAAAATTATTTATTTAATGATATTGAATTTAGCTAAAGAATACGATTGATTCATCGTTTGAATAAAATACAATCCGTTACTCAAATTCGACAGATCTAAATTCACTAAATCTTGTTGTTGAACTGTAAATGAAGTTAACATACGACCTAATGCATCTACTACTCGATATTGCCCCGCTTGAATTCCCTTAAGGGTAATATTACCGTTAGATGGATTTGGATAGACATTGATAACTTGTCCGCCTGCAATTGGATCAAACAGACCCACAGACGAACTAACGGTGATGGTGATACTAAATGTACAACCATTGGCATCCGTAACCATCACGGTATAATCTCCTGCTGCTAATCCTGAAAGATCTTCTGCAGTAGCACCGTTATCCCAAGCAAATGAATAACCTGGAGTTCCACCTGTTACTGTTAAATCGATGGTTCCATCGTTACTAGTCATTTCGTTGGTAGTAATTGAAGAAGTAGAAAGAACAGTTGGTTCAGTAACTACAGCATTCGTTGTCGAAGTACAACCATTTTGGTCGGTTACTACCACTTGATACGTTCCTGCGATTAAATTTCCTTCTGTATCAGTCGTTCCACCTGTCATCCATGAATAAGTATATCCTGCTGTTCCTCCATAAGCAACAACAGAAGCTGTACCTACTCCACCAATACAATTTGGATCTTGCGTTGTAGTAGAAAGTGTAATTACTGTTGGCTCTGTCATAGTAATCGTAGTAAATAAAGTACAACCATTTGCATCAGTTACCACTACATCATATCCTCCAGCTACTAATCCCGTTTGCGTAGCTGTCGTACTACCATTTGTCCAAGCATAAGTAAATGCACCTGTACCACCTGAAGGAGTTACTGTAACATATCCTGTACCACCATTACACAAAGGCATCATATATGAAATTGCATTTTGAATTTGCGCAGGTGCGGTGATTACCACTAATTCTTGACTTGTACAACCATTCCCATCTGTAGTAATTACAGCGTAAGTACCCGCATATAAATTAGTTTCTACAGGACCATTTCCGCCCGAAGACCAACTATAGCTTAACATTCCTGTTCCACCTGTTGAGTTAACACTAGCACTTCCTTCTCCACCAAAACAAATAGGATTCGTAACTGAAACTGTAGATGTGATGGTATTAGGCGCAGTGATTGTAAACAAAGATTGAGCGTACTACTATTATACGCAGTTACAGTAATTCCACTCGGCAGTGTTCCTGTATAAGAGAGAACATCCGATGATTTCAACCCACTAGAAATGGTCACTTTAAATCCAGTAATATTGGAAGAAGAAGTGATGGCTAAACCTGGATCAACGGCTTGTGCACCTGTATTCAAAGAATAACCAGCATTAGTCACACCACTTGTTAAGGATGTTTGTGCAAAACTTGCTTGCGAAAACATCGTTAACACAAGTAGTGCAAAAAGATAACGTTTAATAGTAATCATCATGTTGTTGTTTGTTTGTATAGTTTGTTTCTCTTGATTCGAATTAAAAAGGAGTGATTTAAATTTATTTCACATCAACCCACTTCATTTTGATCAAGTTACACTTGCTTTTCTGAAGATTTGTTTCGGTTAGATGGAATAAAATATCCATCAATAAAATTGGCACAGACTATTAATATTCAAATATTTACATTCAATTTACAAAGCAGCGTATCCCACCTGATCGTAAGTAATTTCAAATTAATTTTAAAAGAATCAGATATCAATCCTAACGACTCATTTGATTAAAAAGGAATTGAGCTATCTTTGAAAGCATTCCATTTTTCGAGATGCGCTATAAAAAACTAAAATCAAGTTACACTTTCGAATAATTATAAAATGATCTTAATTGCAAAAACCTTTGCAGGTTGTGAAGAAATTCTTGAACAGGAATTACTTGCACTTGGCGCAGAGAATACAAATATATTAACACGTGCTGTTCAGTTTGAAGGGGATTTAGGATTGATGTATAAAGCGAACTTGCATTGTAGAACAGCGTTAAGAATTTTAAAACCCGTTTTTACTTTTGAAGCAATCGATGAAGACATGCTTTATAATGAAATAAAAAACATCGACTGGACCGAACACTTTTCGCTCAACCAAACTTTTGCGATCAATGCAACACTGAATAATTCAAATTTAACACATTCGCTCTACGTAGCCTTAAAAACGAAGGATGCTATTGTCGATCAATTCCGAGATAAACTCGGTGATCGTCCCAATGTGGACATTGAATTTCCTGATTTCAGAATTCACCTTCACATCTATGAAAATAATTGCACACTTTCTTTTGATAGTTCAGGTGACTCATTGCATAAACGAGGCTATCGTGATTATACCAATATTGCACCCATCAATGAAGCACTTGCTGCTGCTTTAATTATTTTGAGTGATTGGGATCGTAAAATGCCATTGGCCGATTTTATGTGCGGTAGTGGAACCTTATTGATTGAAGCGGCCTTATTAGCCCTTAATATCGCACCTAACAAACAAAAAGATTGGTTTGGATTTCAAGGGTGGAAAGATTACGATAAAGCTTTATGGAAGCAGATTTATGACGATGCCATCAAAGCAGAATTAAAACCCAACGGATTAAAATTATATGGATCCGATATCAGTGGCGCTGTGTTAGCGAAAGCAAAACAAAATATTGATCATGCAGGTTTAGCGGATGTGATTCAATTGCGCAAATGTTCTTTCGAAAAATTTAAAACGCCAACCGACGAAGGAATGATGATTTGTAATCCCCCCTACGGTTTACGTATTGAACCGAAAGATATTTTAGCCATGTACCAAGGTTTTGGCGACGCCATGAAACAAAATTTCAAAGGATGGACCTGCTGGTTCCTCACTGGGAATTTAGAAGTAGCGAAACATATTGGCTTACGTCCATCGCGAAAAATGGTGATGTACAATGGTCCGATTGAATGCCGGTTTTTGAAATTTGAAATTTATGATGGGACGAAAAGGCGGGATAAGAGTTTGTCGGTTGAGTAAAAATTTTAGTGAAATTTAATATCCTTCTTTGAACGTGTTGTGGGCTGCTGGCTTCTAGCTGCAATGAATTTGCAACTACCATTGACCCCAGAGGGGGTCAAACCTTATTAGAAACGAAATGCATTTTTTATTCTGACCCCAGCGGGGTCACACAAATACGCGAGAGCAAATGCCGATGTTCAACGTCGACGTTCAACCCCGCTGGGGTTAGGTTATTTTCGGTAATTCTATTTGCTAATTAGGTGGAACCCCGCTGGGGTTAGGTTATTTTCGGTAATTCTATTTGCTAATTAGGTGGAACCCCGCTGGGTTTCTCGAATGGATAAAAATTTCCATACATAGAATCACTAAATAGAATGTAAATATTTAAAGAACTAATCTGCAACATTCTCCATTGATGCTGTTACATACTCTTCTGATGATGAATTTTCAACTATCGATTCACTCTTCTCCGCTAATTCCCGCTGCAATTCTTTTGACGTTTTCGTACTTCCATCATGGCTCCAACCCGGTGCTTTGAAAATATAATTTAGCTTATGATTGAGATCTTTCGATTTTGAAACATCACGAACAATATTACTAAACTCATGTGTAATACTTTTCACCGCATGATAGGGATGTTGTGGCATGGTTGTAATTCCAAACTCTACAGGTTCTTCCTCTACTTCTGGTTGATAGGTTCCAAATAGTTTATCCCAAATAATGAGCACCATTCCCATGTTCTTATCTAAGTATAACACATTGCTTGCATGGTGCACGCGATGATGTGAAGGGCTCACAAATACAGACTCAAACCAATTGGGCAATTTCTTTATATACTGCGTGTGTACCAATACACCGTACACTTGTGTCAAAGAAAACATGAAGAGTATATCAATGGGATGAAATCCCAAAAAAGCAATGGGAATAAAATAAACAAAACGATATAGTGGCTGCAATACCGATGAACGAAATCCAGTACTTAAATTAAATTCAGGAGAGGAATGATGCGTTACATGAACCGCCCAAAAAAATCGACTACTATGATCTACTCTATGCTCTATGTAAAAAGCCAAATCTTCCAATAAAAATAAAATTCCCCAATAGATAAAAAGTTGATGTGGTGCCTCTAAAAGTTTATAATCATACGCTAAGAAAAGAACGATTAAATAAACACCTCGAAAAACCAAATCAACGGTTGAATTTACCAATGTCATATAAACATTCATCACCGTTTCTTTCACGGAGTAAAAAGCTTTCATATGCCAATTACTCATGAGCACTTCAAATAAAATAATAAGGGTATATACCGGTAAAGAAAATAATAATAAATATTTTTCAGCGAGTGAAATCATTTCTTTAAAGGATGAATGGATTGGAGGATTTTTACTTTATTAGGATTGTGTAGGATGAGGTTTTCCTTGCATGACCGCAAAAATATGCAAGATGTGTGGAAATATAGCGTCCATACTTTCTTCTGCACCACGAGTAGAACCAGGTAATGTAAGCACAACTGTATCACCAATCATTCCTGCAATTCCTCTACTCAACATCGCATAAGGCGTACGACTTTGTCCATAATTTCTTGCTGCCTCCATGATACCTGGAATTTCACGATCCAACAAAGGTCGTATCGCTTCCGGACTTACGTCGCGATCAGACAATCCTGTTCCACCTGTTACAATGATTAAATCGAAATGATTCGTTGCTAATGCAAGTACGGTAGAGGCAATTAGTTCTTTGTCGTCGGGGATAATGGAATACGAAATATCATCTATATTTATTTCATTTAATTTTTGAATGATTGCCTTTCCGGCTTTATCTTCCTTGGTTCCTTTGGAGATGGTATCTGAGCAAACAATAACTGCAGCTTGTAATTCGAATGACAATTCATTTTTAAAATCACTCTTCCCTCCTTTCTTTGAAACCAATCGAATATTCGAAATCTCTGCGCCTTTATCGATAGGTTTTAGCATATCGTACACCGTTAGTGCTACTACAGAAGCACCGTGCATGGCTTCTACTTCCACTCCGGTTTTATAAATAGTATGTACTTCCACTTCAATATGCAATTCTAACTTTTCAATGCGGAAATTAATTTGAGTAAACTCAATCGGCATAGGATGACAATCAGGGATCATTTCGCTGGTCTTCTTCACAGCAAAAAGTCCAGCTACACGCGCGCATTCCAACACATCGCCTTTGGGAACACTTTTATTTTGAATCGCATCTATGGTCTCAGCTTTGCTAACTTTCACAATGGCTGATGCAATCGCTTTCCGTAAAGTAGAATTTTTATGTGTGATGTTGATCATACCTTCTCTTTATACTTTCCCTTACTCTTTCGAATATTTACAGCTACAATTTTATACTCAGGACACATGGCTTCTGAATCTCGCTCACTACTCGTAATCATATTGAGTGTTAAATCTGGAAAATGAAAAGTAGTACTTAATACCCCTTGCTTAACTTCGTCTGTAATTTTTGCTTTGATATCCACTTTACCTCTTGGAGATTCCACACACACCATATCACCTTCTTCAATAAAATGTGTAGCGGCATCTTGAGGATGTATCATAATTACATCTTCCGTCAAGATATCTACATTCCCCGTTCTACGAGTCATGGTTCCTGCATTGTAATGTTCCAATTCACGATTAGTGGTAACAATGTATGGATACTGTTTTCCATTTTTCACTAACTCTTCAGATTCCTTCCAATCGAAATAATGGAATTTTCCTAAACCACGTTTAAAGGTATCGATATGTAAAATTTCGGTATCTGTTCCATCTGGCAGAACAGGCCATTGTTTTCCATTTTCTGCTAAGTTCTGCCACGTTACGCCAGCGAAGAACGGAACGATCTTCGAAATTTCTTGTAACATGGTATCCGGATCATAAGGTGCCTGCGGATAACCCATCTTGTTTAAAATATCAACCATGATATCACCATCACTTTTTGTTCCTGCAATGGGTTCTACCACTTTTTGTACTCGCTGAATTCGACGCTCTCCATTGGTAAATGTTCCACTTTTTTCAAAGAAAGTGGCAGCTGGCAAAATCACATTTGCATAATGGCAGGTTTCCGTCATGAATATTTCTTGCACAACCAATAGCTCTAAATTCTTCATGGCTGCAATTACAACCGTAGTATTAGGATCCGTTTGTACTAAATCTTCGCCCATCAACCACATGGCTTTTAAATTACCTGCGATGGATGCATCATACATTTCAGGAATCTTCAACCCTTTACCAATTGGAATTTTTCTTCCGTAAAAAGATTCATATAATTTATTTATTTCTGGATCGTAAGAATTCAAATAACCAGCACCTTGATGTGGTTGACAACCCATATCCGCTGCTCCCTGCACATTATTTTGCCCGCGCAACGGATTTACTCCTACTCCTCTTCTTCCGATGTTCCCTGTAATCATGGCTAAATCGGAAATCAACATCACTGTATAAGAACCTTGACTATGTTCTGTTACTCCTAATCCATGATATGACATGGCATTGGGCGCTTTTGCGTAGGACATCGCGGCATCCTTTACTAAATTACGATCAACGCCCGTAATCTTTTCCATTTGGTCAATATCGATACTTAAAATTTGTTTCTTGAAATCGTCGTATCCTTCCGTTCTACTCTCGATAAACTTCTTGTCCTCTAATCCTGAAGAAGCAATATAAAACAACATCATGTTCAATAAAGCGACATTGGTTCCTGGTTTCAATTGTAGATGATGCGTTGCATATCGCGCAATTTCTGTACGACGAGGATCAATGACGATGGTTGTTTTTCCTTTCATCGCAAACTGCTTCAACTTCGCACCTGTAACTGGATGTGCATCGGTTGGATTTGCACCAATGATCATGATGGCATCGGTGTAATTTAAATCGATAACTGAATTGGTCGCAGCACCTGTACCAAAAGCACGCTGCATTCCCATTGCGGTAGGTGAATGACAAACACGAGCACAAGAATCAATATTATTGGTACCAATTACTGCGCGGAAAAATTTCTGCATCAAATAATTTTCTTCATTTGTACATCGTGCTGAAGAAATTCCACTGATTGAATCAGGTCCGTAAGTTGCTTTTATTGACGTTAATTTATCAGCAATAAAATCATACGCTTCATCCCATGAAACTGGCTCAAGCTTTCCATTCTTACGAATGAGCGGAGTCGTGAGTCGATCGACATGATTATAAAACGAAAACGCATAACGACCTTTTAAACATGTATGCCCTTGATTTACTTCGGCATCAAATGGCGCTTGAATCGATTTTACTTTTCCATCTACCACGGCTACATCTAAATTACATCCCACACCGCAGTAGGTACAAATCGTTCTTACTTTTTTATCTGCTACTATCGACTTCGACTCAAACACATCAGAAATTGCAGAGGTGGGACAAGCCTGTGCACATGCGCCACAACTCACACAATCCGATTCAAAAAAATTATCATTGAAACTTTTAACAATATGACTATCGAAACCACGACCTGCCATACTTAATACCATCTCACCTTGTACTTCATCACACGCACGAACACATCTTCCACAATTAATACACTTCGAAAAATCGGAAGTCATGTAAGGATGCGATAAATCTTTCTTCTTATCCAAATGATTTTTTCCAGCAGGATAACGAACATCTCTTATTCCCACCTTTGCTGCAACCGTTTGTAATTCGCAATTATTATTTACTTCGCACGTGAGACAATCGAGTGGATGATCGGTTAACACCAACTCAATAATATTCTTACGCAATCTTTTTATTCTTTCCGAATCCGTATAGATAAATGATCCACCTATCACTGGAGTATGACAAGAAGCTTGTGCCTTCGCAGGACCATCTTTCACTAAAGCTACATCGACACTACAAACCCTACACGCACCAAATGGATCAAGATTAGGTGCATCACAAAGTGTGGGAACAATATCCTTCCCAATATGTCGACGCACGAAACTTAAAATCGTTTCTCCGTCTTGGATCTCAAACAACTGATCGTTGATATATGCTGTTTTTCCCATGTTCTTATTTTTTGAAGTAAGGAGCCAATTCTGAATCAAAATATTTCAATGCATTTTTTATTGGCAATGGCAGACCACCACCTAATGCGCAAAGTGATCCAGTTTCTAATGTTTCTAAGAGATCATCCATTAACTGACGATCCATTTTATAATCAGTATTTCTAGCTTTATCAATCATTTCATAGCCGCGTGTGCTTCCCAATCGGCAAGGAAAACATTTTCCACAACTCTCGTGAGAAGTAAATCGAAATAAATGTTCGATGTAATCAATCAAAGGATAATCTTCCGGAATACAAACAACGGATGCATGTCCCAATAAAAATCCTTCCTTTGCAAATGAATCAAAATCTACCGTCAGACTATCAATCTTAGCTAGAGGAACCAATCCGCCTAAAGGACCACCAATATGCATCGCTTTAATTGGATGTCTGAATCCTCCTCCCAATTCATCGATAATCACTCGCAATGACGTTCCCATGTCTGCTTCGTAAATTCCAGGTCTATTAAAATGTCCATCTAAAGAAATCAATTTTGTTCCAGTAGATTTTGCGGTGCCAATACTTGCATATTTCTTTCCACCATTTTGCATGATGAAAGGTAGATTAGCCAAGGTCTCCACATTATTCACAACAGTAGGTTTATTAAATAAACCTTTTTGTGTGGGATAAGGAGGACGCACGCGCACTTCTGGACGCTGCCCTTCGATAGAAGACAACAAGGCAGTTTCTTCTCCGCAGATATAGGCTCCTTGGGCTTTGATCACTTTAAAATCAAAATTAAAATTTGTACCAAGAATATTATTTCCCAAAAACTTTTTATCATGCAAAAGCTTAATTGCATCTGAAATAATAGTTACAGATTCAGGATACTCACCACGAATATACACCACACCTACAGAAGCTCCGGTAATATATCCTGCGATCATCATGCCCATCAACAAAGCATGCGGACGTTGTTCCATCACATATCGATCGGAGTAAGCACCGGGATCGCCTTCATCCGCATTGCAAACGATGAACTTCATATCATCTTCCACATTTCTGCACGACTCCAACTTAAATGCCATTGAAAATCCAGCTCCACCTCTACCGCGCAAACCAGAATCCTTCAATTCAGCTAAACAAACTAACGGATCGGTTGCGATAACTTTCTCATAAATTTTATAATACTCTTCAACCGGTGGTTGCGCAATTGTCAAGATGGGAGTACCGATACTTCCAACATGATACAACTCCTTTGTGTGGTGATCTTTCTTGCAAATTGAATCAATCGAATCAATATCACTTCCCGAATAATTAGTTCCATTCACATGAAAAGCTGAATTCTCGTGACATCGACCTAAACAGCACATCTCACCTACTTCCTGCGCACTAAACTTTGATCTAAGCTTCGTTTTTAATTCTGTTTGTGTACCTGCGGTTAAACATGCGCTCCCATTGCATACGTACACTTTCTTTCCTTTATTCTCAGGGCGCAAAAAATCGTAAAAACTAACGGTACCGTATACCGTCGATTTCCCTACCAAGAATTCATCGCAAAGTTTGGCCATTTCATCCAATTCAGGCGTTCCGGTTTGAACTGCGGCCTTTCCTAACTCTTCAAAAAGATTTTTTTCAAGTCCTTTTCGTCTGGCGAGATCACTTAAATTTTTCGACATCTTAATTTTATTTTTCCAATTGTATCATTCTTTCAGCATGCGTGTACACAGTTAATTTATCATTCCTACAAAAAGCAAGCAATGTCATTCCTGCTTGATCGGCGGTATCGACCGCTAATGTAGAAGGTGCGGAAACCGATCCGAGGAAAGGAATTCCAGCTACCAAGGCCTTGCTCACAATTTCGTATGAGATTCGGCCGCTCACGGTAAGGAACTTTGCATGATTTAATTTTCCTTGGTAAATCAAAGAGCCTATCACTTTATCGACAGCGTTGTGTCGACCAATATCTTCCTTTACTACCAACATTTCTCCTTGCAAATTAAAAGCTGCGGCGGCATGTGTACCCCCACTTTGATCAAATGCTGATTGATGATTTCTCATCTTCTCAAACATTTTCTCCACGATGGCCGCGTCTAAAATTCCATCTTCTTGCAAAGAAGAAATAGTAGAAATATCATCCAATTCCGTCTTCCCACAAATGCCACAAGAAGAAACCGAAGTCATGCTTCTCGTTCCGCTAAACTCCTTCAACAAATTTTCTTCTGGAATTTGCACATCCATCTTTGTCGGATATCCATCCACATTACTTTCAACAATTGTTAATTTAGGATGATTATTCAGCTGCTGGTACACACCTTCAGTAAAAAGCAAGCCGCGCACCAAATCAGATTCACTTCCTGGTGTATGCATCGTAATGGTGAAAGGAACTTCATTGATCGAAATACTCAACGATTCTTCCAACGCCAAGAGGTCCTGCACAGTGGAAAAACTCCCTTGTTTGTAGAACATTCCTTCATAGCGTTTTTCTTCCATCTTTACTTTTTAAGATAATCCAGTAATATGTCCATCATTATCGATATCCATCCCTTCAGAAGCTGGAATAGCAGGGAGACCTGGCATACGCATAATGTTACCTAAAATAGGAACAACGAAACCAGCTCCAGCAGCCAATTCAAATTCACGAACATTTACCACAAAACCAGTGGGTCGACCAATTCTTTTTTCATCATCAGAAAAAGACATTTGCGTTTTCGCGACACAAATGGGAAGATGATTGTATCCTAATTCAATGTATTCTTTCAGTTGTGTTCTTGCTTTTCCACTGTAGGTAACCTCATTGGCGCCATAAATTTGAGTTGCTACCATTTTAATTTTCTCTTCGATAGAAAGGCTCATATCATACAAAGGATGATAATGATTTACGCCACTCTCAATCGATGCGACCACAGCTCTCGCTAATTCCATAGTGCCTTCGCCACCAAATTCCCATCCACGAGAGATAACCGCTTTTACCCCTTCGGCTGCACATTTTTTAATAATAAAGTTAACTTCTTCCTCTGAATCATTAAAGAAACTATTGATAGCAACTACAGGAGTCAAACCAAACTTTTTACAATTCTCAATATGCTTTTCTAAATTTCCAATTCCTTTTTCCAAATACTGCATATTGGTTGTATTGTATTCTGCTTTCTTCGCTCCACCATGGTGACGCAATGCACGAACCGTTACCACCAACACCATAGCAGCAGGTTTTAATCCAGCAATGGGACATTTAATATCTAAAAATTTCTCTGCACCTAAATCGGCACCAAAGCCAGCTTCTGTCACCACATAATCACACAACGACAATCCCATTTTGGTAGCTACGATGCTGTTAGTACCTTGAGCGATATTGGCAAAAGGTCCACCGTGAATGATAGCAGCATTTCCCTCTAATGTTTGCACTAAATTTGGTTTAATCGCATCTCTCAACAACAGCGCCATGGCACCTTCAGCTTTCAACTCGCGAGCATACACTGGCTTTTTATCGTAGGTATAGCCAACAAAAATATTTCCTAAACGTTTTTTCAAATCATCAATATCTTTTGAAAGACAAATGATGGCCATCACTTCAGAAGCAGCTGTGATATTAAAACCATCTTCACGTACAACACCATTTGCTGAGCCACCAATTCCTACAATGATATGTCGCAATGCACGATCATTCATATCCATCACTCTTTTCCAACTCACCGTGCGTGGATCGATATTTAAATTTCGAGTTTTAGATTGAATATTATTATCAATTAAAGCAGCTAATAAATTATTTGCTTTTTCAATGGCTGCAAAATCGCCTGTAAAATGGAGATTAATATCAATCATTGGAATCACTTGTGAATAGCCACCACCAGCAGCTCCACCTTTCATACCAAATACGGGTCCGAGGGAAGGCTCTCTCAAAACGACTGCCGATTTTTTTCCAATTTTATTAAGTCCGTCGCTCAAGCCAATGGAGACGGTAGTCTTCCCTTCACCTGCTGGAGTTGGACTCACGGCAGAGACCAAAACTAGTTTTCCGGCAGCCACTTTTTCCTCATTTATCATCGATAATGGGAGCTTAGTCTTAAACTTTCCGTATTGCTCGAGCAAGTCCAAATCGATATCCAATCCACGAGCTATATCTCGAATTGATTTAATATCAGCACGCTGCGCAATTTCAAGGTCGGTTAAATTTTCAGTTGTTATCATATTCGCCTTTATATCTATTTATTTTCTTTCCAAATATAAGTGTCATCATTGAGAATTTCCTTTCCCCAAACAGGAACTTCTGATTTAATTCTTTCTACAAGCTCGGTGCATGCTTCTTGGGCTTCCTTTCGATGGGGTGAGGAGGTAAAAACGAAGAGGCAAATTTGTCCAGCTTCCACCCTTCCCAAGCTATGGTAAATATGCATACATGACAAAGGATATTTAGCAAAAATAGCTTCTCGGATCTCGTGAACGATCTCTTCAGCCATCGGAACATAACTTGTATAATCAATTGCTAATACTACTTTATCATTAAGCACATCAGCACGTACTTGTCCTAAAAAAATGCTGTGTGCACCTACACTTGTTTTGCTTTGATGACTTGCAATTGACGTTGCTATAAATTCTGGGGAGATGGGTCCCACGATGAAAACATTTTGTTTCTTTTTTTCTGTCATAATCAATAATTTCAAATTGAATGATCAAAGAATTTATTTACCAGTCCATTTCATTTTTAGATGTGCCACAAAAAGATTCGTAATCAAATTGCTCAAATTCGGTGATGGTAGATGGGTATTTAACTGTACTATTTTTCATCACCTCAAAGGTATTTGCATCATAGGTAGACAAATTGAGTAAAAACAATTTATTAGCTAAACAATTTTCAAGATTAGTAATAATTTTTATCACTTCATTAGCTTGTAGCACACCGATTGTACCGGGTAAAACACCCAGTACACCCAACTCTTCACAAGTTGGAACTTCTCCTTTGGCAGGTGGATTGGAGAAGATGTCTCTATAATTTGTAGAGAAATTATTTTCTTGTTTTAGATTAAAAACAGCTATTTGTCCTTGATCGCCATAGATAGCACCATAAACCAATGGCTTTTCAAGTATGACACATACATCGTTCAACAAATATCGTGTTGCGAAATCATCCGAACAATCAACTATCACATCCCAAAGCTGAATAATATCGATTGCATTTTTATTATCGATATAAAAAGGAAAAATTGAAATATTAGCCGAGGAATTCAATTTCGTGAGATTTTCTTTCGCACATTCTACTTTCAACTTACCAAGATCAGATTCATAAAATAAAATTTGACGAGGGAGATTAGATTTTGAAACCACATCACCATCTACAATTCCAATATTTCCAACTCCTGCAGCAACAAGATACTGCAATGCAGGGCAACCGAGACCACCAGCACCAACAACCAACACTTTTGCATCGAGCAATTGCTGTTGACCTTCCACACCTATTTTTGGAATAGAAATCTGACGTTGATATTTTTCGAAGTCCATTATGTTCATATTACCCACCAGAGAAAGGAGGCAACAAAGCAATTTTATCGCCCACTTTTATAAGTACATCGTCACTTACAATTTTATTATTAATTGAAATTGCAAATTGAACTTTTCGAATGGTTGGAAATTTATTTTCCAATTCATGCCTTAGTGTCCTAACATCAATTGGCAGCGACCAAACTAATTCATTTTTGCCCATTACCTCTTCCAACTTTCCAAACACTATCAATTTCACTTCATCCATTTTTCTGCTTTCAACAATTCATCGGGAGAATTAATATTTAGAAAGGCGTGTTTATTCGCACTTAAATCCTTTTCTGAACTCAATAATTTATAATTAAATTTCTCAATCAATGTTTGTAATTTAAACTCTCCAGCGACCATACTTTGTTTCCATTTTTCACTGATTGACTTAGAATAAACACCAACCAAAGGCTCCCAGTAACCATTCGACTCTGGTATACAAATTTCGTAATCTTTTGCCAGCCTTAAAATACGCAAAATTAATGTAGAATCCACAAATGGAGTATCGCAAGAAATGACAAAGTTCTGATTCACAGTCGAATGTTCAAGGGCAGAAAAAATTCCTACGGCCGGACCTTTGCCCATCATCAAATCAGGCAACATGGGAAGGGAAAATTGCTCATACTGTTTATTCGAACTCACGATGAAAATTTGGTCCACACAATGCTTCAAATTATCGATCACATATTCAACAATCATTTTATCTTTTAGCATTAATAATCCCTTGTCTGTTCCCATACGAGAACTCTTGCCCCCTGCCAAAATATATCCATTTCGCTTTTGATTCATCACCCTGTAAAGATCAATTTATAAACGGCAATCACCAAAACAAAAGCCAATACTTTTTCCAACCTATTTTTATGCCATTTTGATGCGCCAAAAAAAGCGCCAGTAAATCCACCAATCATTACTACTCCTACCAAAATACCCATATTCAAATCCAACTGCATCCCCACCATTTTTTGTCCGAAGATTCCTGCAAGAGAATTCACCAGAATAAAAAGTGCCGAAACAGCTGCTGTTTCCTTCATTTTTTCCCAGCCAAAAAATAAAATCAAAGGACTCAAAATTATTCCACCTCCAATACCAATCAATCCGCTAAAAAATCCGATAATACAACCTACCAACAATAAAATAACAAGAGAAGGATTCACTAAAACATCTCGTTCCTTCCTCTTTAACAAACCTGACAAATTCAAAATAGGAATACATAAAATCACACCCAAAATCATTTTATAAAGGTGCGCGTCTACCTCCATCATTCCTCCAATAAAAGCAGTAGGGATTGACGCAATCGCCAGCGGAAGAAATAAATCTTTTCGAAAAAATCCTTCCTTATAAAAATGATAAAAAGATAATCCAGAAACAAAAACATTCATTACTAGCGCAGCGGGACGAATTACATCTGGACTAAAAGAGAACAAGGTCATCAATGCAATATAACCACTTGCTCCACCATGTCCAACGCTAGCATATAAAAACGCTATAACCAGCAACAACGCATAAAATAGGATTGGCCATTCCATCAAAGATCAATTTTTTATTTTCAATAACTTTGCTTTATCTCCTATAGAAATTACGCTATCCTCCTCTTCCATTATTAACAAAACGTTTGCCTCAACAAAAGTATTCAACTTATAACTTTCCTGATCTTTTAAAATAGTAGCGCCACGAACATCATACTTTGTCTTTAGCAAATTCGTCATTCCTGGCTTCTTAAAATACTCATTTAGAACAATAGTATTA
>CAIXTT010000146.1 GCA_903922455.1 uncultured Bacteroidota bacterium
AAACGATTCTAAAAATTCTCCCGATATCTTAGCTCGAATCACAGAAGAAGCCCTAAAGATTTGCGATGAGTTCTTCATCAAGGACAACATCCTCACTCGACTCGTAGAAGATATAAATCAGAATAAAAACTGACTTTACCTTAGACAATTGTTCAGATAAATCTAAATTTGAATCGTATCTTTAAGCCATGGCTTCTAAACCCAACCTTCTTTTACTTCACGGTGCCCTAGGGTCAGCGCAGCAAATGCTTACTCTGAAAGATTTATTAAAGGACAAGTATACCATTCACACTTACGATTTCCCTGGGCATGGTGGTAAAGACTTTGCAGAACACTCCTTAACCATTCCCACCTTAGGAGAGCATCTTCTTGATCATCTCCGCGAATTTCAATTAATAGGCACTCATGTTTTTGGTTACAGCATTGGTGGATATGCAGCACTTTGGTTGGAAGCCAATAAAGCGGGAATCTTCTCTTCCATCATGACACTCGGCACTAAATTTAATTTGACAACCGATATTGCATTGAAAGAATCAAAATTAATTGCTCCAGAATTCTTAGAGCTAAAAGAACCAAATTTTGTGAGTACACTTATCGCTCGCCACTTTCCGTACGATTGGAAAAGACTTTGCATTGAAACATCACATCTCATGCAGCACTTAGCAAAGCATCCACTCACCAACGATGAAATGGGAAATATATCCTGCGATGTACGCATTGTAATCGGGGATAGAGACCATATGGTTACCTTAGAAGAAAGTGCACATGCTTATACTGCATTATCGAACTCATCATTACTTGTGATGCCGGAAACGCCACACCCTTTTGAAAAAATATCGCTTACCCATCTTGCAGAAGAAATAAAAAGATTTATCAAGTAATATGGCATTTCAGATCGCCGAATATCATTCCATCAAAAAAGAACTAGAAAGTTATCAAGCACAACTGATAGCTGTATCGAAGAAAAAACCCATTGAAGATATTCTGGAAGCTATTGATACCGGACAAAAAAACTTTGGTGAAAACTATGTGCAAGAATTAGTGGAGAAGGAATCACATTTCAAAGGAAATGTCAATTGGCATTTCATTGGTCATTTGCAGAGTAATAAAGTGAAAATGATTGCTCCCTTTGTAACACTCATTCAGGGAGTAGATAGTTTCAAATTACTACAAGAAATTAATAAGGAAGGAAAAAAAATTGATAAAGTCATTGACTGCTTACTACAAGTTCATATTGCACAAGAAGAAACTAAATTTGGATTTTCAGAAGAAGAAGTAGAATCACTCCTATTGTTTCCTGAATTAGTAGAAATGGAAAACATAAAAATTAAAGGCTTGATGGGAATGGCTTCCTTTAGTTCAGATACTTCTCTGTTAAAAAAAGAATTTAGTAGTCTAAAAAAATTATTCGATAATAGTAAATTAATGTCGTTAGAACCTGACGCTTTTGATACGTTGTCGATAGGCATGAGTAGTGATTATAAAATTGCTTTGGATTGTGGAAGCACCATGATTCGTATTGGAAGTACACTTTTCGGAGAAAGAAATTAAAAAAATAAATGATGTCAACATACAGTTTGGCTTTACACGGCGGCGCAGGAACCATTACTCGAGCTTCGCTTACTGAAGAAAAAGAAAAAGCATATACTTCAGCGCTCCTAGCAGCACTCACCATTGGAGAAACGGTTTTAAAAAAGGGAGGTGCGGCTATGGATGCCGTTATACAAACTATTGTCTCCTTAGAAGATTGTCCATTGTTCAATGCAGGAAAAGGTTCTGTATTTACGGCAGAAGGTCTTCATGAAATGGATGCATCCATCATGAAAGGAGAAAATTTAGAAGCCGGAGCTGTAGCGGGAGTACAACGGATCAAAAATCCCATCTTACTTGCCAAAGAAATCATGGAGAACTCAGACCATGTATTGCTATCGGGAACAGGCGCTGAAGAATTTGCAAGACAACAAAAACTAATTTTTGAAACGGAAGAATATTTTTTCGACGCATACCGCTTTCAGCAATTAAGAGAAGCCATTCATGAGGGAAAAATTATTTTAGATCATACTTCTCCTACTGAAAATAAAAAGTTTGGAACGGTAGGCGCAGTTGCCAAAGATGTACATGGAAATTTAGCAGCAGGAACATCCACGGGTGGAATGACCAACAAAAAATTTAATCGCATTGGTGATTCTCCCATCATTGGCAGCGGAACATATGCGAACAATACAACGTGTGCCATATCTTGCACAGGGCATGGCGAATATTTTATTCGTGCCGTTGTTGCTTATGATATTTCCTGTTTGATGGAATACAAAGGATTGAGTTTACAAGAAGCTTGCGATGTAGTTGTCATGGATAAACTTGTTAAATTAGGAGGTGAAGGTGGACTCATTGCCGTCGATGCCAAAGGATCTATTTGTTTACCTTTTAACTCGGAAGGAATGTACAGAGCATGGATAGAAAACGGTACCGAAAAGAAAATTGCTATCTATAAATAATTTTATTTGCTAATTCTTTTTGAAACAATTTTCAATTTGAGGTTTACGTCCTCGTTTTCTATTGTTACCATCACAACTCTTAAAATTGCGCCATGCGATTCCGAAATACAAATCGGCTCCATAAGAATCCGTGAGACCGAATAATGGACTTATCATATCGGTTCCAATGGTAAAAATGCCAAATCGAAAACTTAATCCTATACGAGGGCGAAACAATTCATAAGACGAAATAGGCAATGCAATTTCGATTCTACGCGATTCGAAACGCGGCGTAATTGCAATTTGATTTGCTCTGCGAATTGAATTTTTTCCAAGCGGCACACGTTGAATCACACTTAAATTCACAAAATAATTTTCGGTGAATGCAACATCAAATTGAATAGCAGCTGCAGTAGGTAAATACATTGTCATACTTCGTTGATCGCGCGACCGACGATAATTTCCATAAAACTGATCGCTTAGAATAGAATCCGTTTGTACCAATCCACCAAAAGAAGTGGTATCAATTCCATACCAATCGGTGTTAAGATGATTAAAGGCGTAAGTACGTGTTCCGCTTGTATATTTCAAATAACCAACATCAACCAATGAAACACCTAAACGATAATCATAAGGCTTTTCACCTTTACTTCGTTTACAAGGATTATAAAAATCATCATTTCTATTTTTATACACTTGCACACCTGCTGTAAATGAATATCCATAGCCGCGTTTCGCCAAAGGGTTATCTCCCCCTCCTGTTCCATTCTCTGGCAAGGCGTGTCCATATTCAGCAACGATATCATTCACGACAAGTAAAGAATCGGCTGGAACAATATAATCGGCGTAATCCAAATTCAAATACAATGCATTTAATCCGTACAATGAGTTTACGGTAATGCCACCCGTTACATAATACTCTTGATCATCTTTCAATACATGTCCAAAAGTAATTCCTAACTCATGCCAATTCAAAACGGCCATCTTTGCATTGCGTACTTCATAATTAATATTTTGCTGAGGATCGTAATCAAAACCTTCTTTTAAATATTTAGCTAAATGATAGGGAACCTTAGAAGCACTTAGTTCTGCCCGAGTGGAAAGGTGAAATCCTGCAGACCATTTTTTATCTGACCAAATAAAAGCGGGATACTTCACAAACGCGGAACCATATCCAAACTTGTTCGGCTTTTTAGTATTATGATCGGTAAGTTTTCCTTCATCAATCGTTTCCCCTTTAAAGCTTTTTGTAATCAGTTTACTTTGGCTTTTCAAATACATGTAATTATTTACGATCGATGCATCCATCGATAAAAAATGAATCTCCCATCGATAAGGAACACCAACAATGGAAGCGGGATTTAAATCAAGGCCATATTGCCCAGCGTAATTACTGTGCGAAGGACCCCACATTTCTTGTGCATCGACTTTCGAAATCGACGCGCAAGTAATGACAAGAAAAAAGATCCATCGATTCATTCTTACATACATTAACGTTATTCAACGCAGAAAAGCAGAATAAAGTTTCTAATTTCAGAGGAAAACCTCATCCCTACAAGCTAATTATTCGAACATCTTACCTGGATTAAGCACTCCTTTAGGATCAAAGAGTGATTTAATTCCTTTCTGAAGGGCTAATGTATTGGCATCAAAAGGAATATCCATGTATGACTTTTGGACAAAACCAATACCGTGTTCACCCGAAATAGTTCCTTTAAGTTTTACACAAAGCTCAAATATTTCACGAATTCCCAAGGGGACTTTATTTTCCCAGTCGGAATCACTCATTATATCCTTGATAATATTCACGTGTAAATTACCATCGCCTGCATGACCGTAGCAAACAGATTTAAAACCATACTTCAATCCTATTTTCTTCACTCCTCTCAATAATTCAGGTAGCTCGGCACGAGGAACTACAGTATCTTCTTCCTTATAAATCGAATGCGATTTCACAGCTTCACCGACGGCCCTTCGCATACGCCACAAATCATTTTTTTGTTGAGCAGTATCTGCAAACAACACTTCATCGCAATCAAATTCGTACATGATCTCAGTAATTTTTTCACAATCTTTAAAAAGCGCATCCAAATCGTGACCATCTACTTCAATTAACAAATGTGCTTTGTGTTCTTCTTTCACATCTAATTTCACATCCACAAACTTCAATACAAAGTCGATGGCATCACGTTCCATGAATTCCATTGCCGAAGGAGTAAACCCAGCTCTGAATACAGCAGAAACTGCTTCACAGGCTTTTTCAGCAGAGAAAAATGGAACCAGCATTAATAAATTTTGCGTTGGCAATGGAATTAATCGAAAAACAATTTTTGTAATGATACCCAATGTGCCTTCACTACCTACAATCAATTGCGTTAAATTATATCCGGTAGAATTCTTCAACACATTGGCTCCTGTCCAGATGATTTCTCCAGTAGGAAGCACCACTTCACAGTTTAAGACATAATCCTTCGTCGTCCCGTACTTCACTGCTTTAGGACCGCCGGCATTTTCAGCCAAATTCCCTCCCAAAAAACAACTTCCTCTACTCGCAGGATCGGGCGGATAAAACAATCCTTTATCTTCTACAGCATCTCGAAAAACTTGATTGATCACACCAGGCTCCACAGTAGCTTGCAAATTACGCTCGTCGATTTCGATAATTCGATTTAATCGTTCGGTTGAAAGTACAATTCCACCAAAAACAGGTAACGCTCCACCACTGAGGCCGGTGCCCGCACCTCGTGGAGTAACGGGTACACCATCTCGGTTGGCGAGTTTCATGATTTTAGAAATCTCATTGGAGGAAGCAGGCTTTACCACCACAGCAGGAACGAAAAAATAATCCTCCGTTTCATCACTGCCATACAATTCTTTTTCTTCTTCCTTGAACAACACATGGCTTGCTCCACAAATTAGAATTAACTCATCGAGTTGAGTTTTGCTGAGCGTTGATTGATACGTAAACATGGTGCAAAGTTACCAATCAAAGTATGTATCCCCTATTGAGCAAACATAAAGTATTAAAAAAATATTCACAATTACCTTATTTCAGGATCCCCTTTTGTCAAGCCGTTGAATAACATTACCTATTTTTACAAATCAATAAAAAAGCTATGCAAGAAGAACATATTAAATGGTTTTCACCCGTTTTAGGACAGGAAACTGATATGCTCGTTTTTGGCACAGGCGGTAAACCCATCATCATTTTCCCTACTTCGATGGGTACTTACCATCAAAACAAAGATTTTCATTTGATTGATAGTGTTGCTTGGTTCGTGAATAATGGATTAGTAAAAATTTATTGTCCTGACAGCGTAGATGAGCATTCCTTTTATCAAGAAATGATTCACCCTGGAGAGCGTATTCGTCGACATACGGTTTACGATAAATTTATTTTGGAGGAAGTAGTGAGTCGTGCTTGCCATGAAACGGGACACTCACAAGTGACGGTTGCAGGTTGCAGTTTTGGTGGTTACCAAGCTATCAATTTTGCTTTTCGTCACCCTCAAATCGTTTCAAATGTTTACAGTATGGGTGGTGCATTCGATATCACTAATCATATGGATGGGTACTATGATGAAAATGTGTATTACCATAATCCTGTCGATTTTTTAGGAGGATTAAACGATGAACATTTGTGGAAGATGGGTATCGTTATCGGTGTGGGCGAAGAAGATTTTTGTCTTCCTCAAAATAAACGATTAGCCGAAATAATGTCGAACAAAGGCATGCCTTATTGGCTCGATATCCGACCTGGAATGCCCCATGATTGGCCTGCCTGGAGAGAAATGCTTCCCACTTATCTCGGAAGAATGCAATATTAAATGCGCATTTATTGATTCTAAAGAGTAAAGGAAATTTACTCTTTTTCAATGGAAGAATTGTTGAGAAAAAAGGAAAAAGGAATCCTGATTTTTTATACCTTCGAACATCAATGTAAAGCAAAATCAGTATGAAACGGATAGGAATAATGCATGGCAAAGAACGCAGCTTCCCCGATGCGCTTGTAGAAAGAATCAACTCAAAAAACATCAAAGGAATTCATGCAGAAATTCTAAAGATGGACAAATGTATACAAGGTGAAACTTCTGACTACCATGTAATTATGGATAGAATTTCACAAGATGTGCCTTTTTACAGAGCCTTTTTGAAGAACGCTGCTTTAAATGGAACGGCGGTTCTCAATAATCCGTTTTGGTGGAGTGCTGATGAAAAATTCTTTAATAATTGTCTCGCTACACGCTTAGGGATTCCGGTTCCTAAGACTTGCTTATTGCCTTCCAACGAATGGCCAACCGACACCAGCGAAGATTCATTCCGCAATCTCTCCATGCCGATGGATTGGCAAGGTATGTTTGCATACACAGGATTTCCGGTGTACATGAAGCCACATTCTGGCGGTGGATGGAAGAATGTTTATCAATTGGATACATCTGATGGATTTTTTCAATCGCATCAAACAACCGGACAACTTGTAATGTTGCTTCAAGAAGAAATTAAGTTCGATTCATATTATAGAATATATTGCATAGGACAAGATAATATTCGCATCATGGAGTATGAACCACGTAATCCGCATCACTTGCGTTATGTGCATAATAAATTCAATGCGGATAAAAAAATGTTAGATACCCTTCGTGATTATACTTTCCGATTGAATGAGGCCTTAGGGTATGATTTCAATACGGTTGAATTTGCCGTTCGTGATGGAATTCCATATGCCATTGATTTTTGTAATCCTGCTCCAGACGCAGATATAAACAGCGTGGGACAAGAAAATTTCGATTGGGTAATTGAAGCGGCGGCCATGATGTGTATTAACCGCGCAAAAGCTCATAAAGAAAATGCTGATAACTTAACATGGGGCACGTATATGAAGACTGCTACTATGGGAAAAGCTATCGGTAACGCAGTACCGTCGTTTAAGCATGTCGGTGAAATATCTGAAAAATAAATTAAATTAGATATCTCCCATCCGTCAATTTGTAATTAAGGTTGACGGAGTAACTTTTAAAATCATACAACTTCTCACCCATTAAAAACAATCCAAATAAATAATGACCATGTTTACCTTAGGGATTGAAGAGGAATTTCAAATTATTGACCCCAAAACTCGCGAATTGCGCAGTCATATGCACCAAATTGTAGAGGGAGGGAAAACGACACTGAAGGAGCAAGTAAAAGCAGAAATGCACCAAAGTGTGGTGGAAGTAGGAACCAATATCTGCAAAGACATTGATGAAGCTCGTCGAGAAGTTACCTACTTACGAAAAATGATTGGTGAAATTGCAGCGAAGCAAGGACTTGTTTTTGGTGCTGCTGGAACACATCCATTTTCACGCTGGCAAGATCAAGAGATCACGGACCATCCACGTTATCATGAAATCGTTGATAAATTACAAGATACTGCTAGAGGAAATTTGATTTTTGGTTTGCATGTACATGTAGGAATTCCGAATCGTGAAATTGGTTTGCAATTGATGAACCAAGCTCGCTATTTCTTACCACATATTTTTGCACTATCTGCTAATTCTCCTTTTTGGCTAGGGAGAAATACTGGATTCAAATCCTATCGCACAAAAGTTTTTGATAAATTTCCACGAACCGGTATTCCTGATTATTTTGAAAGTGTTGCGGAGTATGATAGCTATATCAACTTACTCATCAAAACAAATTGCATCGACAATGGCAAGAAAATTTGGTGGGACTTACGATTACATCCATTCTTTGAGACGATTGAATTTCGCATTTGCGATGTACCCATGCGCATCGATGAAACCATTGCGTTAGCGGCTTTAATACAAGCAGTAGTAGCGAAAATTTATAAGCTGATGAAAGAAAATCTGTCGTTTAGAAATTACAAACGTGCTTTAATCAATGAAAATAAATGGAGAGCCGCTCGCTATGGAATTGAAGGTAGTTTGATTGATTTTGGAAAACAAGAAGAAGTGTCTACTAAAGATCTCATCTATGAATTGTTAGAATTTGTGGATGATGTTGTGGATGAGCTCGGGTCACGACATGAAATCAAGTACATTGAAAAAATGCTTGAAAATGGAACAGGAGCAGATAGACAATTAAAAATTTATGAATCAACCGGCGACTTAAAGAATGTAGTTGATTATATCGTGAGTGAAACCAATCATGGATTGTAACTTATAAGAAGAATTGCATTTTCTAAAAACTAAATTAATCTAAGAAAATAGAAAAACTGCAGCGTAAGTTCCATGCAGTTGCGAGATGGAAAACCAAACAATTAATGTAGCAATCCTCGACCTTTATAACAACGAGCCGAATGAAGGAATGAGGGGAATTCAGTCGATACTGAACCAACATTTAGTCACCTATCCTTTTAAACTAAGATGGAAAATTTTTGATGTTCGTTTTAAAGATGAAATTCCGGATGACAGTTTTGATATTTACATCAGCACAGGCGGGCCTGGGAGTCCACTCGAAGATGTAGGTGCACAATGGGAAAAAGATTATTTCCATTTAATCGATACACTTTGGAATCACAATAAATCATCGGCAAAGAATAAAAAATTCGTTTTCTTTATTTGCCATTCGTTTCAATTAATGTCTCGCCATTTGGATGTAGCCGACGTGATAAAACGCCATTCTACAGCCTTTGGAATTTTTCCTATCCATAAATCAAAAGCTGGAAAAGACGAAATTTGTTTTCAAGATTTACCCGATCCCTTTCATGCTGTTGATAGCCGAGATTGGCAAGTA
>CAIXTT010000147.1 GCA_903922455.1 uncultured Bacteroidota bacterium
TATTTGTTTGCAATATTTCTTTGGGACAATTCACCAGCAACTCTGCTTTAAATGAAGTAATACAAGATCAAGCAGGATCAGAACAAGCTACACCATTAATTTCTTCGAGAGATGACGGCGGTGCTTATATTTCTTGGTTTGATCAGTCTTCTGGAAGTTATGTTTTAAGAATGCAACGATTAGATGCAGCTGGAAATAAATTATGGGGACCACAAGGTATTATGGTAAGCAATGCGCCTCAGTCAACTGCCTTATTTCGTTATGATTTAAAAACAGATCAGTTAGGGAATGCTGTTGTCGCTTTTCAAGATGAAAGAACCGGCTCTCTGCAAATTGTTGTTCAAAAGTTAGATAGCAATGGTATTGCATTTTGGCAAACCAACGGAATTGTATTACTTGATGCAGTTGGAACAGAAGGCCTTTCTCCTAGCCTTGGAATATTAGGAAATAATAGAATAATTATTGCGTGGAACGCATATAGTGCTAATGCAAAATGGGTTAGTTTCTATGATTTAGATCCAATTACCGGAGCCCCAATTAATGGGGGCACATCACCAGAAAAAATTATTTCTGGTATAGCTGGTACAAATTATTCGCGACCAAAAATACTCGGAATAGGTCTTAATCAATATTATTTGCTTTATGTGCAAGAAGTTGGTAATTTTCCTGGAGCTTCATCTAAAATATACGCAAAAAAAATGGAATCAGGGAATATTTCATTGTGGCCCAACCAAATTTTAGTATCTAACAAAACCATAACATTCTTCTATTTTCCTAACTTTATAAGTGATGGAAATACTGGTTTTACTATTGCTTTCAATACTTCTAATCCAACAAGTGCGGCATTAACATCTGTTTATGTACAACATGTTGATTCATCAGGTTTACTTTGGAGTCCTACAGGAACAGCAGCTACTTCATCCACTTCTATTCAATCATATCTTGGCGATTATTTTCATCATAATCTGAACAATGAAACATGGATAGCTATACAAGCAACAAATACAGGTCAAAGTGCATCTGGCAACTCCTTTCAGCGTGTAGATGCAAATGGTATTTTGTTGTTAGGTGCAAATGGAGTTGTTGTCGATCCTCAAGTTACTTCTATTACTACACCAGTTGGGTTTGCACAAAATGGCACCAATGGTACAATAATCTATTTTGATGGGTCATTTGGGCAGCAAGTTATAAAAGCAACTAATATCAACTCCGCAGGAACTAAACAATGGACAATCAGTTCAACTTCTATTTGCTCTAATCTTAGCAATAAGGATGATATAGGAATTACAAAATTTATAAATGATCAAATCATTGTTGCTTGGTCAGATACTAGAATAGATAATGGTGTTTATGCACAAAATCTAAACATGGATGGTACTATAGGACCTTTAGCAGTAGGAATAAATTCGATTGAAAAAACTGAAAGCAACTTTCTTTTCCAAAATCCTTCAAGCGATTTAATTATCAGAAGTAATTTAGGTAAGTCTCAAAACAACTTATTGAGAATTTACAGTTTCGCTGGAAGTATTCTAATCCAAGAAGAAATTATTTATAACGATCAAAGTTTTCTAATCGAAACAAATAACTTGGCAGATGGAATTTACTTAGTTCAGTATGGCAATCAAATTGAAAAATGGATCAAATGCGCTACTTATAAGTAAGATTTTTCAGGACAATGTGATAGGGCTAAATTTTATTATGGCTTTGAAACCGGTTACCTTCAATTTCGAGTATCAAAAATTCAGTTCTTTTTTAGGAGAAAAGAATGCTGATGCTGAATTGCTGAAACAAAAAGAATCGAAAACTGAGATTGGTTTTGTAGCACAGGATATTGAAGCAACATGCAAAAAGTTAGGCATTACCGCAAGTAACATTGTTCATACACCTGATAATGATAAAGACAATTACTCAATCGCTTATCAGGAACTTGTAGTTCCACTTGTTAAAGGAATGCAAGAGCAGCAAGAGCTTATAAAAGCAATGCAAAAGGAATTGGATGCAAAAAACATTGCATTGGATTCCATATTAAAAACCAATCGTTCAGAAATTGACCGAATAAAGGCCGAATTGGCAGAAATAAAAGCTATGTTAAAGTCAAATAAATAACCGAATTTTCCAAGGGAAAATATTTTTTAAATTAATTTTTAAAAACTTTAGCACAAAAAGTAATCGTTGATTTAATGATTTAGTTTTTTTCTTTTACTAATAAGTAAATCAAAAAATCAGCCCGTTACACTGCGTCGTAGTAGCGGAAATCTGTAGGGCCTTCGGGATTCGGCGTAAGGTATATTTATAACTAGCAATGCAACACTTTAGTTTGTTGCGGCTCTGCCAATCTTTTAGTAATGGCGAAATGGCGAATGGCTGCAACTAGCATATCAATAGCGACATGGTTTTCACCACCTTGTGGAATTATTAAATCGGCGAAACGTTTCGTGGGTTCGATGAAATGTACGTGCATTTCTTTAACGAGGGCATATCGCTCAATCACCTCGTTGGCATTTCTGCCTCGGTCACGCATGTCTCTTTTGACAATGCGTATGAGACGCTCGTCAGGTTCCGCGTCAACAAAAATCTTTATGTCACACAAGTTACGCACCCTTTTGTCGGTGAAAAGCAAGATGCCTTCCACAATAACAATAGGGCTAGGTTCAATGGTTAATGTAAGGGGGAGGCGAAGCGACTGGATGTAATCGTAGGTCGGCTGTTCGATGCCGTTGCCCTTTCTTAATTCTTTGAGGTGATCTACAAGCAATTCAAATTCAATGCTTTCTGGATGATCAAAATTTATCAAGGATCGATCTTTCTCTGAAAGATGTTTAAGATCTCGGTAGTAACTATCCTGCGATAGTACCCCAACGTCTTCATTCGCGAAGGAGTTCATCACCTTTTTCACCACGGTGGTTTTCCCTGAGCCAGAGCCGCCGGCTATACCAATAATTATCATTAGCTATTTTTTTGTAAAGGTACTTTTTTACAAATGCATTGTCAACTTTCTCATTGGCGAAATTCGCTGCTGCGAACTGTATTGGCCTCATAAAGCGTAACTCACATTCAATCTGCGTAATACGTAGTCATCGTATCCCGGTGGGGGGCATACTTCAGGCGGAAGTTGTACCGGCAGTTCTATTTTATTAAAACTTTTTTAAAAATTTAACCTTAAAATAGTTTTATAAAAAATGGCCATCATTTCTGATGACCATTTTTTTGAGTTTATCTGAATTTAATTTCTACTTTTAAAATCCTTAATAGTAATTGAGCAGCACAAATCTAAAAGGCACTTATTTACCAACCAGTCTGGATCGACCCGTTGATCAGTTCACTTCTAATGTTTATCAGCTTGTTCTTAATACTATCATCTATCTGTGTTTCGTAATCGTGAAAGGGGGCATACCCTACATCGTTGGTGGATAGTCCCGTTGTAAAATTGCCACTATTAATCCAACCATTATCGTAAAAGTTCTTAATTTCATAATAAATAGTAACATCAATTTTCTTTAGGCAAGAGCTTATTAATGCACTGGATACATAGGGTGCCGATATATACTGATCCACATCCACTCCAATAGCCCATTTTCCTGCGGCTTTCGCAGCACTCAGCGCTCCGAGGCCCGATTCGCCAGCAAAAGGAAAGACTACATCTGCACCTGCATTGATGAGTCCGTTGGCAATGGAAGCACCTACAATTGTGTCGGAAAACGAATTGGTGTAATTGCCAATAGTATCTACATTTCGCAGGTAAGTGTTGTTGTAGTATGTGATGCCCGAAAGGTATCCTGTTTTGAATTGCTCAATTGTAGGAATTGGAATTCCACCAACCCAGCTACAAATTGGATTAGCAGGGTCCTTCTTCTCGGCCCAATAGGCTCCAAGAAATCCGCAAAGGAAGCTTGCCTGATCAACTTGGTAAACAAAGCATTTAACATTCGCTGGAGGATTGTTTATCGTATCATCGATTAAGATAAAGTGCTTTGTTGGGTTTGCTTGTGCTGCTTGGATAACAGAATACTTTGCACCGTAGCTAAGACAGAAAATAATATCGAAATTATTTTGAATAAAATAATTAATACCATTTTTGATATCGATGGAATCATTGCAATCGATGGATTGTGTGATTACACCTAAATCGGTACCCGCTTGGGTTAAACCTGCGAGGGCAAGGTCATTGTAACCGTAGTCGCCGAAGCCAGATTCTGCACTGACTAAGCCGATTTTTAACTTAGGCGTTGGGGAGTTAGTTGAATCGTCGTCTTTTTTGCAAGAGGCTAGGGTGGCTATGCCCAGTAAAAGAAATGTAAATCGAAAAATGATTAAACGGCTTTGATGAATCATAATTAAGTTTTTTTGAATTGAAGGTTAATAAATGTAATTCGGTTTTTTGAAATAAAGACAACGTCTTGATTTTTGCAAAGTTAATTTTTTAGATTAATGTCGATGGTGATTTGCTGCTCAGTTTTGAAAGTAAACCCAGCTCATCAAATTGGGCGAAAATCAGCAAGGCTGTTTTCTCCAAGTTTTCCCAGAAAAAGTTCGCACTCTCGAAGCTTGAGTATAGCAAAAGACAGCGTTTAAATTCGCCTATTATGTATGATATTTCATTCAATAAGGCTTTTATGATGAGTTAGCGCATGATATATCATTCATTTATATTTTTATTTACTTAAAATAGATTATATTTGCATGACAAATCATTCATTAAAATAAAAAAAACGTATTATGACTGATATATCATACAAAAATTGGCTTTCTATGAGTGATAATGCTTTAACCCAACAAATAGGTGCATTTATAAAACA
>CAIXTT010000148.1 GCA_903922455.1 uncultured Bacteroidota bacterium
AGCGGTCCGGACGGGACTCGAACCCGCGACCCCATGCGTGACAGGCATGTATTCTAACCAGCTGAACTACCGAACCGTTTCGCAACGTTATATTGTATTTCTTTTAACGGAAATACCACTCTGTTGGTTTCCCTAAACAGAAAACTCCTGTTGAAGGGCTGCAAAGATAAGTCAAATTGTATTCTTGACAAATAAATCTCTCTCTTTTACTTAATTATTGAATTATCAAATACTTGTAGTTTATTTTAGTCGTTTAGTTGTCGAAATGTTATGCTAAGGTTAACTATTTTCCTAGAATAACGTATGATTCTCTCTTTACAACCTATGAATATTGTTAAATTAACGTTCGATCGAATTAAGGAAAATTATAAAGCGTATTTCGTTGCTTTATTAATTCCTACCTCCATTCTCTTCATCACCTTCAAAGTAGGTCGAATGCTCGGAATTGATTTAGGCGATCTCACTCGTGACCCCAATACCATTCTAAAAGGACATACGTATACAGGGATGATCTCCAACGCTGGAATTTTCTTTTGGAGCGCATCGGCAACTATATGCTTTTTTACAGCAGCTTTTTTGTATCGATTAAAAGGCCCTCGTCAACAGTTTTTATTGATGCTCTTTGCGGGTATCCTCTCTTTTGTTTTAGGCTTTGATGATGTGTTTCAAATGCACGAAAAAATGTTTAGCGACATTCGATACATTCCGGAACAATTGTTCTTCTTGGCTTACTTTGTTTGTATTGTCTTTATTGTTATCGTTTGTTTTAAAACTTTTTTACAAACCGACTTCGTGCTTTGGTCACTTGCTTTGTTGATGTTTGCAATGTCCTTAGTAGTGGATCGTGAAATAATTAGGGCAAATTCAGATCATGCGTTTTGGGAGGATAGCTTTAAATTTACAGGTATAGTTCTTTGGACTGCCTATTATTTAAGAACCGCGATGTCAATCATCGTCCAACAAATTCAAGAAGTCAGAAAGTAAGATAATGGAATCAAAAAGTAATATAGAGGGTTCGAATGAAACGCATTTGTTTCAAATGAAAAGAGAAATGAGTTTCGGTTCGATATTTAAACAAATATTGACCAAAGATGGTTTGTTACTTATTTTTAATAATTTTTGGCTGACATTAAAAAGTAATTTTAAGAATATTTTTAAAATTGTTTTTTTGTCTTCTGTCTTTCTTTTTTCAGTTTTAGTAATAGCAGTTAAGTCTGGAATAGAACCATCCGATCTATCTAGAGATTATAGTGGAGTGTACCATCTGGAACCTTACGTTGGAATGTTGAGTTCATTGGGGATTTTTATTTGGTGTGCATCTGTAACATTATGTTGGTTTTCTTGGTATTTTTTGAGAATGAGAAATCCAAATTCTGGTCGTAAAAATTTCTTTTTTGTTAGCGGACTCATCACTGCTATCATTGCCATTGATGATTTATTTCAGTTTCATGAAGTCATCGTTCCCGATTATTTTGGAATACCTGAAATCAGCTTCTATATTGCTTATACGTTTATATTAATTTTATTTAATATTAAATATGTAAATACACTGATGAATAAATATTTCAGTATTCTCATCTCTTCGTATTTCTTTTTAGCTTTCTCAATCGTATTTGATGTGTTTTTTGAGGATGCTGTAGCCTTTGGAACTTACATAGAAGATGGATTGAAGTTTATGGGAATTGCCCTATGGTCCGCTTATTTCTTCAAAACAATTTTAGTAGAGTTGAGTGGCGCCATTGCGGAAGAGTCTTACATTTGAGCTTCCTTTTTCTTCGTTTTTATGTTGAAACTAATGAATTCATCATTAGTTCATAAGAAAAGGTTTGTTTTGCATTGTACTCTTGAAAAGGGAGGAGTAAAGTTCATTCCCACTTCATATAAAAGAATGAACTTTGTTTTCCGTTACACGTAAAAAGTAGAACTGATCAAACTATGAAAAGAATCTTATTATTCTGTATTTTCTTCTTTGCAGCAGGTGTTTTCGCCAATGCACAAGATGCTAAAACGCTTACTTCAACTGCTGAAATCACATTTGAAAAAGAATTATTCGATTATGGAACTATTGACTATGGTAGTGATGGTAGTTATGCTTTCAAATTCACCAATACAGGAAAAGATCCTTTAGTAATAACGAATGCCACAGGTTCATGTGGATGTACCGTTCCAAAATGGCCCAAAGAACCCATCTTAAAAGGACAATCAGCATATATCAACGTAACTTACGATACCAAACGTCCGGGTCCTTTTACAAAAACGGTTACCATTAATTCTAATGCAAAGTCTGCTTCAAAAGTAATTACAATTAAAGGCTTAGTTAGATCTCAAGAACAAACCGACGATCAAATGCCTCTACGTAAAGATAACGGCATGTCGCCCTTAGAAAATAATTCGAAATAATTAATTAAATAAATAAACTAAACAATACATTATGAAAAAATCAATCGTTTTCGCCACTTGTGGAATGTTATTCGTAGCTACCATGGTAAACGCTCAAACTGACAAAGCAATGAGCAAATCAGCAACTCCTGCAGCTACTCAAGTAGCTGC
>CAIXTT010000149.1 GCA_903922455.1 uncultured Bacteroidota bacterium
AATTTTTCTTCCAGGCTTATAAAAATGCTGAAACCAAAACGGAATTTTACTGGTTGTAATTCCACTCAAATCACCTTCAAAATACGAACCTTGCTGATTTAAATGCGTGCTGCCACCAAGCATTAAAATACCTTTCGAAAAAATATCGCTTCTCAACTCTTTGTATCCACCCAAACTAATCATTTGTCGAACGCTGGTTCTGCGAATAGCTTTCACCATATCATCGGTCACTGGAATATGTTTACTCGAACTTTCAGAAGTACCGCTACTCAATGCGTAATAATGCACTTTTCCTGGCCAGGTTACATCTTCTTCATTATGCAATGTTTTATTCCACCAGCGGGCATAAATACTTTTATAATCGTGCACCGGAACTGTAGCTCTAAATTTATTTACAAAATTCTTGCTGTTCACCATATCCGCAAAATGATACGTTTGACCAAACATCGTAAACTGTGCTTTTCGCATCAGTTTCTTCAATTCCCTTTTCTGGTAATAGATCGGAGTATCATTCGCCAATCGCAAGCGATGGCGTAACTCTATACTTCGTTTTATAATTGCGGCCAGTATCGGCATTCTTTTTCTTTATTTAATTCTTAGTTCCAAATACTAAATTAAATATGAAAATTATAATTCAAGTTCTAATCCTAATTGTTTCCTAAAATCATCCAAGCCTGGATTCTTCTCTACCATTTTTTGATATTTCTCTTTATTGGTATAAGCTACTTCTCCCGACTTCACATTCTCATCAAACTTCACATGCACATTCAGTGTGTAATTTCTCAAGCTCTTTCTTAAGAAACTCACTAACTCCGTTCTTTCTTCTTGAAAAAATTCTTCTTGAGAATGATTATCAATCAATAATTCAATTTGATAATTCTCCAGAATCGTTGGAATGTTCATATTCAAAATTGTGCTTATTTGACTTTTTCCATCTGCTTTTGCTTGATCGGTATACATCTTCCAATACTTCAACAACGTTTCATGATCGAAAGAATCTTTCAAATCGGGAAGCACTTCTTTCACACTTTCTTCAACTACCGTGTCCACCGATTTTTTAAAAGAAGACAAGGAAGCACCTTTAAAGATGGAAGATCCACCCGTAGTTTGAGAAGGAGAAGGAGTTTGAGAAGGAGATGGAGTTTGAGAGGTAGAGGGAGTGGGATCGACTGAAATTTTCTCAGTTGCTGGTGCACCCCGTGTTTCCGCAACCACTTTCGCAATAGTTGGTGAAGAGGTCTCTGCCACTTCCGATTTCTTCGGTACTTCCTTCTTAACTTCTGTTGTTACTTCACTTTTTTTTTGAATAGCAGGAGCAATTGCTTCTTCCAACATTCCTGAAATAGAACAGAGGCGAATCAAAGCTAACTCTACATGCAATCGTTGATTTCTAGCATTACGATAATCAATATCGCACTTGCTACAAATGGATAAATATTTTAAAAGGTTTGGCTGAACAATTTCGCTTGCTTGCAATTTATAACGTTCACGCGCACTTCTACTCACCTCCAAAAGCGACAAAGTCGATTCCGTTTTAGAAACCAATAAATCACGGAAATGAGAAGCTAGGCCAGTGATGAAATGATGTCCATCAAAGCCATCCGAAATAAGTTCATTATAGGTAAGCAATACGCCTGGAATATTTCCTTCGCGAATTTCATC
>CAIXTT010000150.1 GCA_903922455.1 uncultured Bacteroidota bacterium
GGGACATGAATTTGGTCGGGATCTAGTTCGCCGGCAGGTACTAATTCTTCCACTTCGGCAACCGTAATTCTTCCTGCCATTGCCATTTGCATATTGAAGTTACGTGTTGTTTTTCTAAAGATGAGATTTCCATGTGTATCGCCTTTCCATGCTTTCACTAAGGCGAAATCAGCATCGAACGCATATTCTAACAAATGATCTACACCGTTGAAATTACGTACTTCTTTTCCTATGGCCACTTCGGTTCCTACACCAGCACGTAACCAAACAGCGGGCATTCCATAAGCCGCTGCCATGCATCTGGTAGCTAAGGTTCCTTGTGGAATTAAATCTACCTCTAACTCTCCACTTAATAACTGTCTTTCGAATTCGGCATTCTCACCCACGTACGATGAAATCATTTTTTTCACCTGACGCGTTTTTAGCATCAACCCAATTCCGAAATCATCCACACCGGCATTGTTTGAAATACAAGTAAGACCTTTGGATCCCTTTTTAACTAATGCGGTGATGCAATTCTCTGGAATACCACAAAGACCAAATCCACCAAGCATGATCACGAGGTTATCAGTTAAATCCCTTATTGCATCGTCTGCATTCTTTACTACTTTATTCATGATTTTTTGATATACTTAATTCAAAAATAATAATTTCAGATAATTCAATGATAAATTTTAAATAAGGTTAAATTCCAAAATCTGTCCCACCATTTTGTTGTTCTGCAGGCTTTTTATATTGCTTGCAGTCGAGCTCTACACCCAGTGGCTTTTGCGGTATTTCAAAATCATCTTTAGAATAATTCAAGGTAGGATCGGCATACACCTTCTTCATATACAATCCCCAAATGGGCAACGCGGTATTAGCACCTTGTCCGAGTTGCGTAGTGCGAAAATGAATGGACCTATCTTCACAACCCGCCCATGCGCCACTCACTAAATCAGGAGTGATTCCCATGAACCAACCATCACTATTGTTCTGTGTTGTCCCCGTTTTTCCTGCAATATGATTTGTAAATCCATACTTAGATCCACGCAAACGAGCACCTGTTCCAAACAGCGTAACACCTTTCATTAAATTCAATACGAGGTAAGCGGTTTCTTCGCTGATAGCTTCCACTTTTCGCGGAACAAAATCTTGCAACACGGCTCCGTTCTTATCTTCAATTCGCAAAATATATTGAGGCTCGGTATACACTCCTTTGTTAGCAAATGTACTGTACGCCGCTACCATTTCATATACGGATACATCCGCTGTTCCTAATGCAAGGGAGGGAACGGGATCAAGAGGAGATGTGATGCCCATCTTACGTGCAACTTGCACTACCGCATCCGGACCAAATTGTTTCATCAAGTAGGCAGAAATACAATTCACAGATTCGGCCAATGCTTCTTTCAGTGATAACATACCGCCGTATTTTCCATCTGAGTTGGAAGGGGTCCAAGGAACTCCTGCTTCGTCGATGATGGTTACTGGAGTATTGGGTAACTCATAGCAGGGAGAATATCCTTCCTGCATAGCAAGGGTGTATAAAAATGGTTTAAA
>CAIXTT010000151.1 GCA_903922455.1 uncultured Bacteroidota bacterium
GCATTAATTCCATATGTTTCTTTAAACATAAAGATGGCTTGTACTCCGAAGGTTGGGCTAAAAGAAGATGCATAGTCTAAACTAGCATTTTGATCAGAAACATTTTTGTTAAAGAGCCAAGTGGAAAAGAAGGATCCCTTTGCACCTAAACGAATTCCTTCTTGTGCTTGGGCAGAAGAAAGGCTGGTTATAACGATAACCGCAATGGCAAGAATTTTTTTCATAACTAGTTTAATTTGGTTGCTTATATATCTTTGGCAAAATAAACCTAATAATTTCAATACTCCAAGTATAAAGTCATGATTAAACTTCTAAATGGAACTAATGCGCTTATTACTGGCGCTTCACGCGGTATTGGTAGAGGCATCGCTTTGGTATTAGCTCAAAACGGTGCTAATGTGGCATTTACGTATCTTTCATCTCCCGAAAAAGCACAAGAATTGGAAAAAGAACTACAAGGAATGGGAGTAAAAGCGAAAGGCTATAAATCGGATGCTTCTGAATTTTCTGCAGCGGATGTACTAATAACCAACATTATAGCTGATTTTGGTTCGTTAGAAGTAGTTGTGAACAATGCTGGAATTACTCGCGATAATTTATTGATGAGAATGTCGGAGGAGCAATTTGATGAGGTGATTCGCACCAATTTAAAAAGTGCATTTAATATTACCAAGGCTTGTCAACGTCCCATGTTGAAAGCTAGAAAAGGAAGTATCATCAATATTTCTTCCGTTGTGGGTGTTAAAGGAAACGCGGGTCAAGCCAATTATGCAGCATCAAAAGCGGGGATGATTGGGTTCACTAAATCCGTAGCTCTCGAATTAGGATCTAGAAATATTCGATGTAATGCCATTGCTCCAGGTTTCATTGAAACGGAAATGACAGCGGCATTAGCCCCCGAAATGGTTCAGCAATGGAGAGAACAAATTCCTCTAAAGCGTGGCGGAACACCTGAAGATGTTGCGCAAGCAGTTGTCTTTTTAGCGAGCGATATGTCGTCCTACATCACGGGACAAGTATTGAATGTGGACGGTGGAATGTTGACGTAAATTCATTGCCCTAAATTTATTTTGGTCGTTCGTTTCGGTTAGATGGTCGAATTCTCCATCTAACCCAATTTAAGAAATCAAGACCGATGAAATTATAGAATTATTTAAAAGGAAATTATTAAAATTTTAAACCTTCAATTGTATCAATTATAGAAATTGTGTTCGATTAAACTAAATAAAATCCCGAAGGGATGGAATTATTATAAAAAAAGAAAACTAAATTAAAACATAACCCAGAATGGGTGACATAATACAGCATGAATATCCAGCAAGTTCATCTAATACAGATTGCCTCCTTAAATTAACTATGAATAAAATCCCGAAGGGATGGAATTATTATAAAAAAAGAAAACTAAATTAAAACATAACCCAGAATGGGTGACATAATATGGCAGGAACCTTCTCGCAAATTTACATCCAGTACGTCTTTGCTGTAAAAGGCCGAAGCAATTTATTGCAAAAACCATGGAGAGAAGAAGTGTTTAAGTATATCTCAGGAATCATTTCCGGAAAAAATCAGAAATCAATCATAGTAAATGGTGTTTCAGACCATGTACATGTTTTAGTTGGCTTAAAGCCATCAATGTCAATTTCAGATTTAATTCGAGATATTAAAAACAATTCAACAAACTTTATCAATGATCAAAATTATATAAATAGTAAATTTTCTTGGCAAGAAGGGTATGGAGCATTTTCCTATGCACATTCACAGATCAATAATGTTTATCAATATATATTGAACCAGGAAGAGCATCATCGAGTAAAAACTTTCAAGGAAGAATACTTAGATTTTCTTCATAAATTCGAAATTGAACACAATGAGAAATTCCTCTTTGATTGGCTAGACGAATAATATCACCCCTTCGGGGTTTTATAATTTTGGAAATCC
>CAIXTT010000152.1 GCA_903922455.1 uncultured Bacteroidota bacterium
AAAAGTAAGTACATAAAACAATAGTCCGACGTATTTATAGAGCGCACTTTTTGTAAACTTTTGTTGGATCCATCCTAGCTCCTTTTTATGATTTACAATTTTATCAATTCCCGATTGAAGGAATACAATGGCAAGGAAGGATGAACAGAAAAATCCTGCCCAATTAATATCAGTCAAATTCATAGCGCTAAGTTAGATTGTGTAAATTTATAAAATTCTTTGGAAACTCCTGTTTAAATACAGAAAATCAACAAAACACAAAATCGTTATTGCCTAAATTGTTCAATTATATTAGTTCTGAGCCTAGTTTTTGCAACTGCAAATAAATAAACAAGCCATCTGTGCTTACCCTAGGTATTCAAGACCTTTTACAAAAACAAAAAAATTATAACTCAAGTCGAAAATCAATCCAACACAAGAAATAAAAATAAATATCAAATCGAATTTAGATATATTTTGCTAAAAAGACAATTAATTCGCCTCTTAGCTCATTGATAATCTTTTCAAACATTTCCACTTTTTCTCTCAAATCCGAATGGTCATCCCATTTCAGCTTATCAGCAGCTACGTCATTTTTGCTAAGGTGAGTTTCAATCGTATTTTCATACTGTTTGATGGTATGTTTCAAAATATCAGCTTGCACATTCTGAACGATTAGCTGATTCTGAAAGTGCTCCACCAAAGCTTGAACTTCACGATCCGTATTTTTTCCAGCCACTTCCGACAAACGGTTTTGCATCACCTTCATTTCGTCTTTATAAAATAGCATTTTGTTGATCCACTGTATATGCTCCTCATGCAAATCATAAATAAGTTTCTTTTCCATAATATTTTATTTTAGGTTTATCGCGATACAAAACTCTGAAAATTAAGAGATGAAAAAGATGATGCTTATCAAGGAATTCATGATAAGCATCATCTTAAAATTGACTTAAAATTTTAATTAAAAAAATTAATATTTTACAATTTGAATCTCATTATTTTTTCAATAATCAACAACGTTTGTCTTTTGACTAAATTTGCGACAAATGTCACTGTCCGCACCCTTTATCGCAATTTCAAAAGCGAATCCCGTTTTTGAGACCATCGCTAAAGCCCTCCAAAAGAATGGAATTCAGGGTTTTCTCATTGGTGGATTTGTTCGTGATATGCTCTTAAATCGGCCTTGCAAAGACATCGACATCAGTGTTTTAGGAGATGGTATCGCAGCGGCTCAGATTACTGCCAAAGCTTTAGGTATTCCCAATCAAGTAAACGTTTTCAAGACCTTCGGTACGGCCATGATCAAATATCATGAATACGATATTGAATTTGTAGGTGCCCGGAAAGAATCCTATTCAAGCGATTCCCGCAAGCCGAGTGTGAGCAGTGGAACGCTGGAAGATGATCAGAAAAGAAGAGATTTTACCATCAATGCCTTAGCCATAAGTTTAAACAAAGAAGACTATGGCCATCTCCTCGATCCATTCAATGGAATTTCTGACTTAGAACATGGAATATTAAGAACTCCATTGGATCCTGTGGTGACCTATTCGGATGATCCGCTTCGCATGCTTCGAGCCATTCGTTTTGCTACGCAACTGAACTTTACTATAGAACAAAGTTCATTGGATGCTATTCGCGAGCAAAAATACCGAATAGAAATCATCAGTGGCGAAAGAGTAATTGATGAACTCAATAAAATTATTTGCACTCCACAGCCTTCTAAGGGATTTTTACTGTTGCATAAAACCCAATTATTACCCATCATCTTCCCTCAGCTTGCTGCACTAGAAGGGGTGGATACGATGAAAGGACTAAGTCATAAAGACAATTTTTTTCATACCCTAGAAGTATTAGATAATCTCGCGAAACTTACCGATGATTTATGGCTAAGATGGGCTGCTCTCCTGCACGATATTGCAAAGCCTGCCACGAAACGCTTCGATCCAGAACACGGCTGGACCTTTCACGGACACGAAGACAAGGGAGCCCGCATGGTACCTGGAATTTTTCGCCAGTTGAAATTACCCATGAATGAAAAAATGAAATTCGTTCAGAAATTAGTTTTGTTACACTTACGTCCTATCGTTTTAGCAAAAAGCGAGGTGACCGATTCAGCAGTGCGCAGATTACTTTTTGAAGCGGGAGATGATATTGACGATTTAATGAAATTATGTTACTCCGATGTCACTACCAAAAATGAATTCAAACAGAAAAAATATCGGAATAATTTTGAGCTTGTTAAGCAAAAACTGGTAGAAGTCGACGAGAAAGACAAAGTCAGAAACTGGCAACCGCCCATCACAGGAGAAATGATCATGGAGGTTTTCCAATTAAAGCCTGGACGGGAAATTGGAATACTTAAAAACACCATTCGAGAGGCTATTCTAGATGGAATCATTCCAAATGAATACGATGCAGCCTATCAATATCTTTTGGAAAAAGCAAAGGATCTAGGGTTGCAGCCTGTTAACAAAAAATAGAATAACGCCGAAAATAATCCTTGTTAAATAAATTGACGGTTTTATATTTGCATTAATAACTATAAGATATGCCTACCGTATACCGATTCCGAGTAACCTTTGAAGATTATGACGAAGTCACTAGAGACATCGAGGTCAAAAGCACTCAATTCTTTAGTGATTTACATACTTGCATTCAAACTGCCATTAGCTTTGATAATTTAAAGCCGAGTTCATTTTATATGAGCAACGACAATTGGATCAAGGGACAAGAAATATCGACCATCATTCGAAAAAATAAAGCAGGTGAAGAATCCATCTTAATGGAAAACGCTCGCCTTTGTGATTTCATAGTTGATCCTCATCAAAAAATTTATTACTTGAGTGATCATGATTCCAACTGGACATTCAGGATTGAGTTGATGAAGATTCTT
>CAIXTT010000153.1 GCA_903922455.1 uncultured Bacteroidota bacterium
CTCAGTGGAGTTTTTCAAAATAAAAGCACAGGTGCTCCAATCGCACTCTTCATCAAAAACAACGATCAGCGTTCGGAAGATTATGATCACGTAAAAGAAAACTGGCGCCCAGGTCATGCTGATTTTACATACGATCAGAAATATGGTTTTCGCGATCACAGAGGTGGCGGACGTTCCTCGGCACGCGAAACGGCCGCTCGTGTAATGGCAGGTGCTGTTGCTAAACTTTTGTTGGCACATCACGACATTCAAATTTCAGGATATGTGAGTAGTGTCGCCGATATTCACGTCACGCTTCCCTACACGCATCTCGATTTAGAAAAGACAGAAGAGAACATCGTGCGATGTCCAGAAAAAGAGACGGCAGATAAAATGATTGCGCTCATTGAAAATATTAGAGATACTGGCGATACCGTAGGTGGAGTGATTACGTGTGTGGCAAAAAAGGTTCCTTCTGGATTAGGCGAGCCTGTTTTTAATAAACTGCAAGCCGATTTAGCCGCAGCCATGATGAGCATCAACGCAGCAAAAGGATTTGAAATTGGAAGTGGATTTGAAGGAACTAAACTGAAAGGAAGTGAATTCAACGATGCGTTTGCGGCTGAAATTGATCGCAAAGGTCACCCCCGATTTAAGACCATCACCAACCATAGCGGAGGAGTACAAGGAGGTATCAGCAATGGAGCTGATTTGGTTTTTAATGTGGCTTTTAAAGCAGTTTCCACTTTGATGAAAGCCCAACAAACGGTTGACAAAGAGGGTAAATCGGTAATTTTAGAAGGAAAAGGCAGACACGATCCCTGCGTTTTGCCTCGTGCGGTTCCCATCGTGGAAGCCATGTGCGCCATTGTTTTAGCCGATCATTGGCTCCGAAATAAAATGGCCAAGATGGAAGGTTGAAATTGTTAAAAACCATTCTAAAAAACATTTATTTTTCTGCATGATTCGGCATAATTAATTCCGATTTTTGCGTTGTAGAATAAACACACTCCTTTATGTTAAAGAAAATTCTAATTGGACTGGGATCATTTATCATTTTGCTCCTAGCAGCTGCCTTCATCCTACCGATCGCTTACAAAGGAAAAATTGAAATCATGGTTAAAGAGGAAATCAATAAAAGCCTCCATGCAAAAGTTGATTTCGCAAGTTATGATCTTACCATTTTTAGCAGTTTCCCTAATTTCAGTATTGAACTCAACGATTTAAGCGTTGTGAACCAAGCGCCATTTGTTGGTGACACCTTAGCAGGAATGAAACAACTTTCGCTTACACTTGATATCATGAGTGTGATTGGTGGTGGCCAAATTGATGTTAAATCGGTGCAACTAAATTCGCCGCGCATACATCTTATCGTTTTGAAAGATGGAAAAGCGAATTGGGATATTGCAAAAGAAGACAGTTCAAAAACAGAAGCAAGTAGCGAACCTTCCAAATTTAAAGTAGCGTTGCGTTCCTATAGCATCAGTAATGGAATGGTTTTTTATGAAGATGCATCCATGGATTTTAATATGCTCATGGACGATTTGAATCACACTGGCAAAGGTGATTTTACGCAAGATTTATTTGTATTGAGTACGCAAACCCAAATTGCAAGTGCCGATTTATGGTTTGGTGGAGTAAAATATTTACATCGTGCAAAAACCGAGTTAAAAGTAGATTTGGATATGGATATGCCCAATATGAAATTTACTTTTAAAGATAATGAAATTGCGTTAAACGAACTTATTTTAGGTGTAGATGGATGGGTGGCCATGCCAAAAGATGACATCAACATGGACCTGAAATTTGAAGCACGTAAAAATGAATTTAAAAATTTCTTATCGATGGTTCCCGGTGTTTACAGATCGGGATTTAAAGATTTGAAATCGTCAGGTACCCTTTCATTAAAAGCATTTGTGAAAGGAACGTATAACGAAAAGCAACTGCCCGGCTTTGGTTTGAATCTAAAAGTGCAAAACGGAAATTTTCAATATCCTTCCTTACCTGTTGCTGTAAATAATGTACAATTGAATTTGAACGTAAATAACGCTGATGGTGTTCCCGATCATACGATCATTGATCTACAACAATTGCATGTGGAGTTAGGCAACCAACCATTCGATGCTAAATTCAGTGTTCGTACTCCGGTGAGTGATGCTGATATTAAAGGAAGTTTAAAAGGAGACATCAACTTTGCAACCATAAGTAAAGTGGTTCCTTTAGAAGAGGGAACTACGATGAAAGGAACATTAAAGGCTAATGTAAATGTGAATGGTAGAATGTCGGCAATTGAACAGGAGCGTTATCAAGATTTTCAGGCTGATGGATTAATTCAATTGAATAATTTCAACTACAGCACCAAGGAAAACAAACAAGGGTATGATTTGAGAGAAGTAAAACTTACTTTCAATCCGCAATTTGTAGAGCTCAATAATTTTGATGCTATGCTTGGCAAAAGTGATGTTCGTGCTGATGGTCGACTCGATAATTTATTAGCTTACCTCATCAAAAAAGAAACCTTAAAAGGAAATTTAAATGTTAACAGTCGATTGTTGGATCTAGTCGCACTCAATGGCAACAGTACATCTGAAACAACGCCTGCTGCAGCCGATACGACTCCTATGACATTAATAGAAGTACCAGGAAATTTAGATTTCACTGCGAACTTAAAAATCACTAAATTACTTTATGCTAATTTAATTTTAGATAATGTGAATGGAAAAGTGGTCATTCGCAACCAAGCCATCAACATGGAAAACCTAAGTTTCAATACACTTTCTGGAACCATGAAGATGAGTGGATCGTATGCTACTCCTGAGCGCAAATCAGCGAATATGGCTTTTGATATGAACATTACAGGCTTTGATATTCAACAAACTGCTAAGGCTTTTGAATCAGTAAAGAAAATGGCACCTATCGCCGAATATGCAACCGGAAAATATTCCACTTCTCTTACCATCAACGGCAAGTTGAATGAAAACATGGAACCCAATTTAAACACCATGACAGGAGCCGGGAAGTTGAGTACGGAATCAGTGGTCATCAATAGTTTTGGTCCACTGCTAAAAGTAGCCGAGACACTCAAACTCGAGCAATTCAAACAACTCAATGTAAAAAATGTAAACTTTAGTTACAACATTGAAAATGGAAGAGCATTTGTGAAATCTTATGATGTAAATTTAGTAGGAATCCCAACAACAGTACAAGGTAGTACAGGCTTCGATCAAACCATCGATTATACATTGGCGATGAACATTCCTACTTCAAAATTGCCAAGCGCGGCTAGCAATGCTATTGGAGGACTCATCTCCAGTGCCAATTCAAAAGGAGCGAACTTAAGCATGGCTGAAAATGTAAAGTTGAATTTAAAGATGGGTGGAACGGTCACAAAACCTACTATCAGTACCGATTTAAAAGAAACGACCGGCAACATCATCAACGCTGCAAAGGATATAGTAAAAGAAGAAATCAATCAGAAAAAAGAAGAGTTAGAAAACAAAGCGAAGGAAGAAGCTGATCGATTGAAAAAAGAAGCAGAAGCGAAAGTGAATGCCGAAAAAGAAAGACTGAAAAAAGAAGCAGAGGCGAAAGTAAATGCTGAAAAAGAAAGACTAAAAAAAGAAGCAGAGAAAAAAGCAAAAGATGCACTTAAAGGTATCTTTGGTCCTAAAAAGTAATATCGTCTATGAAGAAAATTATTTACTTTACAGCTCTAGTTATCTCAACACTTACATCCTGTGAAGAGGAAGAGGATACAATTCCTAGTATTCTCACGGACAATTGCGAATTACCAAATGGACATTTAAAATGGTCCGCAGGAGGAAGTCAAACTTGCGCCAACGCTAGCTTGTTTGGTGATTTAGCCATTATCATGACCATTAACGGTATCTCATTAACGGGTGAAACATTTACTTTAGAATTGGACGATGTAACGCCGGGAACTTATGCGATGACTACTGACACGAATCACATTCTACACACCGATCAACTTGGAATGGCTTGGGAAAGCTCAAACGCAATGCCATGCACTCTACAAGTATTATCCAACAATACAAGTTCCAACTTATTAGAAGCTAATTTCAGTGGTACTTTAAAAAGTCCATTGGGACTCACTAAAGTTATAAATAGCGGAACGGTTAAAGTAAGATATACCGATTAAAAACAATTGCAACATCACTTTATTATTTGTATTTTGCTCCCTCTAATCAAAAAAGAAAATGAATAAATTAATTTTGGGGTTACTCCTCATCGGATTACTGCCAATAAGTGCCTGTACAAGAAACACACAAAATGCAACCATCACCGTTGACACTGTAGAAACTGATTTTTTTGATGGACTCACTCCTTCCTCAGCAGAATTTACCTTTGAAGGAATTTTACCATGTGCCGATTGCATGGGCATAAAAACCAATCTTGTTATAAACGACGATAGCCTCAGTTATTTCCTAGCGGAGACGTATATGGGCAAGAATAATCCTGATTCAGTTTTCCTTCGCTCTGGTACATTCACAAGAATTACGGCATCAGATAGCATTTCAACATTACTTCAACTTTCTGCTGCAAAAGAATCACCACCTCTTTATTATAAAGTAATCGGAGATTCCATCTTGAAAAAGTTGGACAATCAAGGGCAGGAAATTTTAGGCAACCATAATTATCTCTTGACTCGCAAGTAAAATTATTCTTGCGATTTATTGAATCACTCCGGATACTATTTTAATTGGTGAATTCGTGGATTAGTGGATTGGTGAATTTGTGTTGCGAGGCATCACGAAAGTGAATTTCAGGTTACGAATAATTGTCAAAGATTCGTCCTTTTGACTCTACTCAAGGCATTTATATAAAAATTGGCTTTAATTCAATTTTCGTGTTTTTTCGCATTTCGTGTTTATTCGCATTTCAAGTATAAGCGTATCAGCGAATTCGTAATTCGTACTTTCGTATTGATTCGCAATTCGTAAGCTATTGTTTAAGCTCACCCTCCCACTTACATACCACCGCCGTAGCTACTGCATTTCCTACTACGTTAGTTGCACTTCTGCCCATGTCGAGTAACTGATCAATTCCAAGAAGCAATAATAATCCGGCTTCAGGAATATTAAA
>CAIXTT010000154.1 GCA_903922455.1 uncultured Bacteroidota bacterium
GGTGCTGTTGCTGCATAAGTATATGCAGGATCGCCACCGATAGTAACGGCGACGGGCATACGTAAACCGAGTTTTTTATATTCGTTGAAATGTCGAGCCGACACTTTATGACGATGCCAATGCATACCCGTCATTTTTGGTTCGAAAACCTGCATGCGATACAATCCTACATTCCTAATTTGGGTAATTGGATCGCGTGTTTGAATCACGGGCAAGGTTACGAATGGCCCACCATCTTCTGGCCAGCAAGTAAGCACTGGCAATTTTGTGATATCCGGATCCTTCATAACCACCTCCTGACAGGCTCCTTTACCGCTAATTTCCTTTGGCATCCATGAAGCAATTTCGCCGAGTTGTGGAAGCATCTTCAATTTATCCAACATCGAATTTTTTGGACCTGTCAACAATTTGAAAAGTCCTTCAATTTCCTTTGCGACATCATCCAGCTTATCTACACCAAGCGCCATGGCCATGCGCTTTTCCGTTCCCATGGAATTAATCAGCACGGGAAAATCATAGCCGGTATTCTCAAACAACAAGGCAGGACCATATTCTTTAGAGATGCGATCTGTGATTTCTGTAATTTCCAATTTCGGATCCACGTACTCTTTAATTCGAACCAGTTCACCTGCTTCTTCAAGTACTTGAATAAATTGATTTAAATTTTTATAGGCCATGATAACGATCCAACAAATAACTCATTGCAATGTTTTAATTCTCCAAAGAAACGTACTCAAAACGATTGGAAAGATGTGTATCCCTTCCAGAACGAGTAAGATCTGTTTCATATATAGTTTCTCCTGCAATGCGTCCGTCGTCATCGTATGTTAAGCGGGTGCGAGAAATCACAAAATCATTTTGATCGGACAGAGATTCTTCAATCACCCGACCTTGTTCATCGTACTCAAAAGCAGTAATACGCACATGCGAACTTTTAGCAATCTTGCGTTTAATTCTTCCCAATTCATCGTACTCTGAAAGCAACTGTGAAATCATTTTTCCTGCTTCATTAAATCGAGAAACATACGTCTCTCTTTCTTCATCGTCATAGTCTATTTCTACATATGCAGACAATTGATCATTCTCATCAAAATCCTCTTCCTTGATTAAATTCGATTTCTCATCGTATGAAAAACGATAATACTTATTTCCTTCTACGGGTGATGAAATTCTTCGAACCATCAACTTCGATTGATCATCGTACTCCAAATCTTCTGCTGCTTCAAATTCACCATCGGCATCATAACGCATAATTTTCACTACTTGCGCATTCGTTCCGTAAACATACTCTGTTTTTTCACCTTCATCGTCGCCATAATATTTTACAATCTTGGTTGGATTTCCATCTGCATTGCGACTAGTCTCAAACCTTTCTGAGATTCCATCCTCAGGAATTTCGAGAAGATGATTTAAAAGTCGACCTTGATCATCGTATGTATAAGAATGCACTTCTTCGAGTTCACCATCCATGTCATACTTTTTCTCCAACACTAATAAATTCTTACCGTTGTACTCTTCCTCGTGTGTCAACACTTCTGGAACAGAGTCTTGATCGGAAACACTTCGCAACAAAGATTTAATGGGAGTTGAATATTTTCTTATGGCTTTCATCGGCTGATTTCTTTTCAGATTTTTCACTTGGTTTCAAAGGTAAAATTTGCGGATTAGCTTTTCTGGTTTTTACAGAAAGAATATATCCATCAATAGCGAGCATGGAGAAAAGTACCACCCACTTCACGTATTCTACTTGAATCACATAAAAGATGCTAATGGTTAAACTGATGGTCACCATCGCAATGGCCAAAATCTTTGTACTCAACCGCATTCCTTTCCCTCTTTTCCAATCCATAATTTGCGGACCAATGTGCGGATGCGACAACAACATCCGCAACATCTTGGGCGATCCTTTTGCAAAACAAAACGACGCCAAAATAAAAAACACCAATCCAGGCATCAAGGGAAGAATCATTCCGATGATCCCTACCACCACGAAAATGACTCCGAAGGTGATCCAGACTGGTTTGGGAAGATGGATTTGTAGGCGCATAAATTACTGATTGACAATCAAAAGAAAAAAAGTAAATAGGAATTATATGCAAAAGTAAACAATGTAAATCTTAATTATAATTAATTGAGAAAGCCAAACTCATAACTCTAATAATCAATAATTAGTGTGATGTATTTTGTTTCAATTATTTTTCCAATCAATAATTCAATTACTTTTGCACCTCCAATAAAATCATATTGGAACTTTTGCCCGGGTGGTGGAATTGGTAGACACGCAGGACTTAAAATCCTGTGGCCTTACAGCTGTACGGGTTCGACTCCCGTCCCGGGTACAAAACATAGCGAGGAACAGAGCGAGAGCGCTGTTCCTCGCTATGTTTTACTTCGCACTCACACTCGCTCTAAAGTCTCTATTCGAGTTATTTTTTTAATGTAGCGATAAAATAATGGTGTAGCCGGTACGTGACATACTTTTTTGCTTTTGACAAGACATGAACTTCTAGGGGAAAAATAATTTGTAGAAGAATCCCAGCGGGGTTCCACCTTACTAGCGAAGCGAAAAAAAATTACAACCCAAACCCCAGCGGGGTTGCACAGCGTCGTTGAACATCGGCGTTGGTTCGTGCGTGGTTGTGTGACCCCGCTGGGGTCAGGATAAAAAAATGCAATTTCTTTTCTATTGAGGTTTGACCCTGCTGGGGTCATGGGAGGAAGTAGGTAAAAGCACAAAATCTGAAAAAGTAGTGCGAAGTGTATAGCAAGACTGCGTGTGGACGGTCTAAATGAAAATAAAATAATTAACGTCGTAAAAAAAATAGCCCTGTATTATTTTCAATACAGGGCTTATTCTTTTGGAGCGAAAGACGAGATTCGAACTCGCGACCCCGACCTTGGCAAGGTCGTGCTCTACCAACTGAGCTACTTTCGCTTACTATTTTGATTTTGCTCTACCTCCCGATAGCTATCGGGATGAGCTACTTTCGCTTATAATACCTTTGTTTAACTACTTGAACGAAATTCAGCCAAGAAGTTTCACAAGGGGATGCAAAAATAAGGTTTAATTCGGGTAGAAATCAAATGATCAGGCATTTAATTTCACTTTCTCTCTCGAAATCAGCTTTTTAATTTCACTTAGCTTCATTAATGCTTCAACAGGGGTGAGCGTATTAATATCGGTTTTGAGGATTTCGTCTCTTATTTGCTCTAAAACGGGATCATCGAGCTGGAAAAAGCTCAATTGCAATTCGTCCTTTTGTTGCTCATGAGCAGCTACTTTTATTAATTCGCTATGGCTGTGCGTTGCTTCTAAGGTTTCCAGCATTTGTTGGGCACGCTTGAGCACTTGTGCTGGCATCCCAGCCATTTTAGCGACATGGATTCCAAAACTATGCTCACTGCCTCCAGGCACTAACTTTCTTAAAAACAAAATCTGGTTTCCACTTTCACGAATGGCTACATTGTAATTCTTAATGCGCGGAAATTCTTCAGCCATTTCATTCAACTCATGATAATGTGTGGCGAATAATGTTTTGGCTCTCGATTGCGGATGTTCATGCAAAAACTCAGCAATGGCCCAAGCAATGGAAATACCATCATAGGTACTCGTTCCTCTTCCAATCTCATCTAATAAAACCAAACTGCGATTTGAAATATTATGCAAAATGCTCGAGGTTTCATTCATTTCCACCATGAAGGTAGATTCGCCTTGCGATAAATTATCGGAAGCACCTACGCGTGTGAAAATTTTATCGACAATACCAATTTCCGCTTTTGATGCTGGAACAAAACATCCCGACTGCGCCATCATTACAATTAATGCGGTTTGACGTAATACTGCTGACTTTCCCGACATGTTCGGACCGGTAATCATGATGATCTGTTGCTTTTCATTGTCGAGAAAAACATCGTTGGGAATATACTTTTCTCCTAATGGTAATTGCTGTTCTAAAACCGGATGCCTACCGCCTTCAATTTTCAAACTCAACGATTCGTTCATGGAAGGCTTCACGTAGCCATTTTTATTTGCCACTGTGGCATAACTGCATAAACAATCGAGGCGCGCTAGCTCACCTGCATTTTGTTGCAAAGCGGGAATATAATCGAGAAGAAATTCTAGCAACTCTGTATACAATTTTTCTTCGATGGTTTGCATTTTTCCTTCCGCACCTAAAATCTTCTCTTCGTAAATTTTTAATTCTTCGGTGATGTAGCGCTCGGCATTCGTTAAGGTTTGCTTGCGTGTCCAATCGGTGGGAACTTTACTTTTATGCGAATTACTTACTTCAATATAATATCCAAAAACATTATTGAAAGCAATTTTTAAATTTGTAATTCCCGTTTTTTCACTTTCTCGTCTTTGAATACCGAGCAAATAATCTTTTCCTTCAAACGCCAATTTTTTAAGTTCATCGAGTTCGGCATGGAAACCAATTTTGAAAGTTCCGCCTTTGGTGAGCACCGCAGGAGCTTCTTCAGACAATGCATTTTCAAGATGCGCAATTAACTCGTGGCAAGGTTGGAGTCGATCGGAGATGGCCAAAAATCCTTTTTGTTTAGCACCTTTCAATTGTTCTTTGATGGGTTCGATGAGCAATAAAGATTTTTTCAATTGCAATGCTTCTCTCGGACCCAATTTGCGAATTGCGATGCGAGAAGCTAAGCGTTCGAGATCACCAATACTTTTTAACAAAGATTGAATCCCTTCTAACAAATCGGCGTTCTTAGTTAACTCCTCAACGTTATCATGGCGCTCATTAATAGCGACGAGTTCTTTCAATGGAAGCAGTAGCCATCTTCGCATCATGCGCCCACCCATGGGCGATACCGTTTGATCGAGTACATCCAATAAAGTGCGTGCATTTTCATGAGGAGAATTTACTAACTCCAAATTACGAATGGTGAATCGATCGAGCCATACGTAGCGATCCTCTTCTAATCTGGAAATGGCAGCGATGTGTACCAATGCTTCTTGCCGCGTTTGTTGTAAATAATACAATGCAGCACCAGCAGCAATAATTCCGTTTCGCATTTCATTTACACCAAAACCTTTTAGCGATGTAGTTTGAAAATGCTTTGCCAAAGTTTCCTTCGCAAACAACGTTTGAAAAGCCCAATCATCTAAAGTAAAAGTATAAAAACGATTTCCGTATTTTTTCTCGAAAGATTCTTTTTCTTGACGAGAGATTAATACTTCGCTGGGTTGAAATGTTTGCAACAGTTTATCAATATAATCCAATCGACCTTCGGCTAGAAAAAACTCACCGGTACTTGCATCAATAAATGCAAGCCCAAGTTGCCCATCCGATTTAGAAGAATAATACGCTGCTAGAAAATTATTGGATTTATGTTCTAAAATTTTATCGCTGAATGTTACACCGGGAGTTACCAATTCAGTAACGCCACGCTTCACAATTTTCTTTGTGGTTTTTGGATCTTCTAATTGATCACAAATCGCAACACGCATTCCTGCGCGCACTAATTTGGGCAAATAAGTTTCTAATGAATGATGAGGAAACCCTGCGAGCTCCATATCAGCGGCGGCACCGTTACTTCTTTTTGTAAGTACAATTCCTAATGCTTTAGAGGCGCGAATCGCATCTTGACCAAAGGTTTCGTAAAAATCGCCAACACGAAAAAGCAAGAGGGCATCAGGGTATTTAGCCTTGATCTCATTGTACTGTTTCATTAAGGGAGTATCTTCTTTCACTTCGATGTTTAACTTTGTGCTAAGATATCCATTCGCGTGCAAAAGCTAAAGAACGAAGAACTAGGTCGACCCGACCTCATTGCTTATCAACAGATAAAGAAATTACCAATTATCATGGTACTCGACAACGTGCGCAGTGCCTTAAATGTTGGATCTGTTTTCAGGAGTTCGGATGCCTTTAGAGTAGAGAAAATCATTCTCTGTGGGATTACAGCTCAACCTCCTCACAAAGAAGTTCTGAAGACTGCTATTGGAGCTACGGAATCGGTACAATGGGAATATTTTGAAGATACCAAGGAAGCCGTAAAGCATCTCAAAAGCGAAAAAGTAAAAGTGTATGCCATTGAGCAGGCCAGCAACAGCATTGATTTAAGAGAATTTATTCCCAGTGATCGCACAGCAGTCATTTTTGGGCATGAGATGGATGGTGTGGCTCAAGATGTGATTGATTTATGTGATGGATGCATTGAGATCCATCAAGAAGGAACCAAACACAGTTTAAACGTATCCGTTTGTGCAGGAATCGTTTGCTGGGAGCTACATAAAAAATTGACATCTTTGTAAATTGAAAAATTCGAAAGAGTGCATCATTTTAGGCATTGATCCGGGCACGGTAGCGATGGGGTATGGAATAATTTCTGTGAAAGGAAATCAAATCCAACTCCTGTCTGCTGGTGTATTGCATCTCAACAAAAAAGACGATCATTTCATTCGACTCAAAGAAATTTTTGAGACAGTATCTCAACTCATCGACACCCATCATCCCGATGAATTTGCCATTGAAGAACCTTTCTTTGGAAAAAATGTTCAATCGATGCTTAAGTTAGGAAGGGCGCAAGGCATGGCCATTGCGGCAGCGCTTTCCAGAAAACTTCCGGTGTTCGGTTATTCGCCTCGACTCATCAAACAATCGATTACTGGAAAAGGAAGTTCATCGAAGGAGCAAGTTTCCATCATGCTACAACGACTTTTAAAATTTGAAGAGCAACCCAAATTATTGGATGCAACCGATGCCCTAGGTGTTGCATTATGCCATCACTTTCAAACTGGAAAAAAGATCATAGCAAGTGATTCATCCATTAAAAATTCAAGTCCGATCAAAAAAGGTAATCGAAATTATTCGGGATGGGATGCGTTTGTAACTGACAATCCCGAAAGACTTAAATAATTGGTGGATTGGTGAATTGGTGGATTGGTGGATTGGTTAATTGACAAATTGCTGGGCTATGTAATTTAATAAAAACTCTCTGCGTTCGCTGCTTAGCCGTTGCGAACGCTGCGTTTAAATTGATAAAGCTTTATTTGAATTACTAATTTAATGCAGCAATAATTTTCTTAGCTGTAGCTTCTAATTGCTCTTGCGAAACCGTCATTTTAGGTTGTGAAAAATTAATATCCCCTACTCTATTTAATGGCACGAGATGAATGTGCGCATGCGGCACTTCCAATCCGATAACGGCGATGCCTATCCGTTTGCAGGGAATTGCTTTCTCAATAGCAGGAGCTACCGTTTGAGCAAAGGCCCAAAGGTCTTTAAACTCTGAAGGAGACATATCAAAAATATAATCTACTTCCTTTTTAGGAACTACCAGGACATGACCTTCTACTAAAGGCATCACATCCAAAAAAGCAATAAAATTTTCATTCTCTGCAATTTTATGAGAAGGAATTTCGCCTGTGATTATTTTTGAGAAGATGGAAGCCATTCAGTAAAATTTAATTAGCTAAAGAAATATTCAATACTTCAAACTTTACAACGCCTCCAGGAGTGCTGATGTCGGCAATTTCACCTACTTTTTTTCCGAGCAAACCGTGTCCGATAGGTGAAGAAACGGAAATTTTTCCTGACTTTAAATCTGCTTCGGTTTCTGCAACCAACACGTAGGACATTTCGGCGTTATTTTTCAGGTTCTTAATTTTCACTTTGCACATTACAGAAACATGCGAAGTATCAATTTTGGTTTCATCGATAATACGAACGCTTGCAACAATGGCTTCCATTTTAGAAATTTTCAATTCCAAAAGTCCTTGAGCGTCCTTCGCGGCATCGTATTCAGCATTTTCAGACAGATCACCCTTATCCCTAGCTTCTGCAATTTGCTTAGAAATATTGGGTCGTTCAACAGATTTCAATTGATGCAATTCATCCTGCAGCCTTTTCAAGCCTTCTTCGGTGAGATACGTAATGTTTGCCATAACAAATAGTACTAATAGTAATGTATAATTAACGCGGAAGACCTCTCCTTCAACAGGAGAGGCCTTCCGCAAATGTTGAGATTAATGACTAGAGATTAAAACGAGCTCCGATGGTATGAGTACCATCAAAGGTCTCAGTAGCACGGTAACCGTAATCTATGCCAAATGATTTTCCAGATTTGCCAAGGGGAACTTGAACGGATACTCCAGCACTAAAACCGATAAGTGCTGCAATTTCTTCATCGAAGATAGCATTCTTATCTTTTTTATCAATGGTGTAACCAGCACGAACCATGAACATTTGACGGAATCCATATTCTGCACCCATTCCAATTTGATCACGAATGAACGAATTAGAAGTAAATGAAGCTGCTGGAGTGATGCGATGATCTTCGTTTAGTTTGATGTCATAAGAAACACCAATAGCTACCAATGAAGGCATTTCGAAACGTTCTACTCTTTGTTGTTGAAGTACATTGATATTGGCACCAGCATTATCATTTCTATATGACAACCCTTCACCATCAAACTTCATAGGAGTACCTACGTTACGCAAAGAGATTCCAAATTTCAAATTATCCTTAGCTTCATTGAAACCAGTGATGTATTGAATTCCGGCATCTACTACAACGCCTTGAGCTTTCACATCATTTATAGATTCAGAGATCATACGAATACTCATTCCGCCATAAATACTATTACTGAACTCCTTAGCATAGCTAAATCCGATGGTTAAGAACTGAGGCGCAAATGTACCGATACCGCCATCAGGTTGAGCTTCTGTTGTACGATCAATGTCACCAAATTTCATAGAAGAAACATTGATTCCCATTGATCCTGATTCTCCAACTTTTTGAGCTAGTCCAAAAGAAGAGATTTTTATATCAGAGCCTTTCAACCAATCTGTTTGAGCGAATACGATCTCAGTTCCTTTGTTATGTCCCATTCCGGCAACATTTAAACCGAGAGCTTCAACACCACGCACTAAAGCGATATTACATCCTCCCCAGCCTGCGGTACGCGCCCACGGGTTGATGAGTAATTCATTCGCACCAGCTTGCCCGGCACGATCTTCATTTCCAGCGAATGCTGGCGCAGCATAAAGGCTAATTACTGCAGAGAAGATGGATATATATTTTATAAGTTTTTTCATACTAGGTCAGGATTATTTTTTACCAATGAATAATTAGAAGGAATCAAGGTCAATAGGTCTCATAATACCAAACCATTTCACCACTTTTTCACCGAGCGCTCCAGCATTTACATGGATAATATAAACACCACTTGCTACAGTAATTCCATTTGTATTCTTTAAATCCCAATCAAGCGTTGTGGCCAAGTTAAAGTCTTGTCCTTCATTAATAGCAAGTCCATCGGATACATCAGAAGGTACATCACGCTTAAATTGACGAATCAATGTACCATTTACTGTATAAATAGTCACTGTACATTTACTTGGCAAGTTGGTTATACGAACTCTGTTATCTAACTGATCCACTCGTGTTCTTTCATAAGTAGAGTATGCATAGTAAGGATTAGGAACCACACGAATAAAATCCAATGCACTCTTTGCTAACTCTGTTTGACCAGTGCTCGCTACTTCCGATTGAGAAACATCGAATTCATAAAATGGATTGCTATTATTCACAGCAGTCGCTCCAATAGAATTAAATGTTCTGTAATTTTTTGAAACACGTAAACGAATCTTTACATCTGATTCTAACACCGAATAACCTGTATTTAATAAAGGAAGACTCGTCCAGATACAGTCTTTAAACGCGTTACGTTTTCCAACAGTGGTATTCAACGACAACAACGTATTTAAACTTACACCGTTGTCATAAATAGCAACATCGTTTACTGTTATTCCATTTTTATTAAAGATGTAGATGTAATGCATACCTCCGTAAGATAATCGACCATTCGCATCATTTCCTTCATTCGAAGTTGGATTGAATTTCATATCGGTACTGTTTTCACCTACCAATGAAGTATTTTCTCCGAACACAATATTTAATCTTTCACCTGTTTCTACATTAATAGCATACCCAGGGAACCAACCCATACCTTGATCGGAGATAAAGTCAGCATCATTTGGATCTGAAGAAATTACTCCATCACCTGCATTTCCATTTTTATCTACAGAAGCTTGCTTACGCTTATCAAACTTTTTCGCTGCGCCTATATTTGGCATGGTATCTTCTCCAGTTTCAACAACAACACAACGTGTCCATTTACTTTTATCATTGGTAAGTACTACATCAACACTCGCTAAATAAGTCCAACGAGATAAACCTTCAATGGCTCCGGTATTTAATTTGGGAGAACCAATAGCAGCACGAGCAGTTACTTTATACGGAGCCCAAGTACCATCAATTACACCCTCATAAATTTGACCTGCGTCACCTAAATCAGTCGCAGCTTCGCCGGCCAGAATCCAATTTTTAGAACTAAGTGCAACTTCACCATCCGCAACTCCACTTAACCAGGGGGCAGACACATTGGTGTACGTTTTTGTAGCTTCTAAGAAACCATTGTTTTCAGAACCATCACCTGGTTCAAGTCCAGTGATTTTAAATATATTGAAGGCTAGTTTATTTGCTTCCAACAATTGCTCA
>CAIXTT010000155.1 GCA_903922455.1 uncultured Bacteroidota bacterium
TAGGAAGACGAATACCCGTTTTTGAGAATGTAATCATTGTTAAAATGAATTACATCTTCATTGGTTATGGATGCGATCTCTTTGCTTTCAAAATATCTTAGAAAAACAATTAATGCATCACAGTAAGTTTTAATGGTATTCCTACTGTATCGCTTCGATTGTAGCCATCGTGTAAATTGTACTTTTTTTTGGAGGTGAATGGCGTTGTTTTTTATCTCAATCATAGGAGATAAATTAAACCTTTTTCGATTTTCAACAGTATCTGGAAGTAACCATGCTCTTACCGTTTGACTCCATCGTGCACCCACTAATTTTTTAATGCGATCGTTCCATTCAGTATTGTTTTCAAAATAAACTGCAATATGTTTTTTCTTTTTGTAATCAATTATGCTTGCTTTCCATTTCATGCTTTTCATTTTACGAGCGGATTTCAATTTATAAAATCATGTTGCCAAACTCCCATCCCACAAATCTCCAAAAGAAAAAATGGGTAGTCGTATTTTAAACATTTATAGTCGACTATAAACGTTTACTAACGAATATGAAAACAGTAATTTCTCGCACACTCCCAATAGCTAGTGATACATACTCTGATTTATACACCCTGAACTTGCCGAAGGGAGCTCTCCACACACTCCCGACAGCTAATTACCAACCTTCCTATTTGCAATTTACTAATTTACCAATTCCCTTATCTTTGCGCCCATGCAAATCCTCTCGATCAAAAAAATTGAAACCCATAGTTTCCATGGTTGCCTTCCCGCAGAAAGAAAAGTGGGTACCCGATTTAGCACAGACCTCGAATTTGTAGGCGATTTCTCTAAAGCCATGGCCGATGATGATCTTTCTCAAACCGTCGATTATGTACTCGTTCACCAACTGGTGAGAGAGGAGATGTCCATCCCTGCTAACCTCATTGAACACGTGGCTCAGCGTATTATGAAGAGAATGCAGGAAACTTTTCCGATAGCAACCTATGTGAAAGTATCTATCACTAAGTTTAATCCCCCCGTGAATGGACAATTAGGGGAGGCCGTTTTTACGGTGATGTCTTCTTAGCCCTGAGGTGTAATCGTTTTAACGATTTCAACATCAATTATTCAATCGATATTTCTATTGAATAATCTTGGTATAAACAAGACCTGTTTATTACTAAATCCTTTTTTTACGCTTTTTGATTTTCTTCCCTTTCTAATGTGATTACCTTCGTGCCATTATGGCGAAGAAGAAAGAATCTGCCGATCATGGCGCACTGCTGAAAAAACTTTTGCTAACGGTTTTCAAAGAGTATCCTTATAAAGCACTCAATTATAAGCAGGCCATCCGTAAATTGGAACAAGAACCTTTGTATGAGGAGTCGAAGGAATTGTTGGAGTTGCTGGATACCGCTCAACTAAAGGCGGCGTGTATTGCTGTTCTCGAAGGTATGGCGCAAGATCAAGTACTGCAGGAAGTAGATCGTTATAAATATAAGCTTTGGCCAGAGTCACATTTTGTAGAAGGACGAATCGATATCGTATCTAACGGTAATGCCTATGTGAAGTGTGAAGAGTTTGAGGAAGATGTGGTGGTAGATCGCAACAATACCAAGAATGCAATGAAAGGCGATCTCGTAAAAATTAATTTGTTCGCAACTCGGCCCGGTAAACGACAGGAAGGAGAAGTGATGGAAGTAATTGAACGTGCCCGAACAGAATTTGTTGGCACCGTTCAAGTGTCAGGAAAGTTTGCATTTTTGAGCGGCGATTCAGCAAAGAATAATGTAGAAATATTTATTCCTTTGAATGCATTGAATGGCGCAGTGCACGGTGAAAAAGCCATTGCGCGCATTACCGAATGGCCTGAAGATGCCAAGAATCCGCAAGGAGAAATTATTCGTGTACTAGGCGCTCCAGGGGAGAACAACGTTGAGATGGATGCCATTCTCGTAGAGTATGGTTTCCCCCTCGAGTTTCCTGCAGGGGTAGAAGCCGAAGCAGAGAGAATCCCGTTTAAGATTTCTGCAGCAGAAATAAAGAAACGACGCGATTTTAGAAAAGTGCCCACGTTCACCATCGATCCAGTGGATGCAAAAGATTTTGATGATGCACTTTCAGTTCAAACATTAAAAAATGGAAACCTAGAAGTGGGAATTCATATCGCCGATGTTTCGCATTATGTAACGCCTAATTCATCATTAGAAGAGGAAGCTTACGATCGCGCTACCTCCATTTATTTAGTGGATCGTGTGATTCCTATGCTTCCCGAAAAGTTGAGTAATAACGTTTGCTCCTTGCGCCCAGGAGAAGATAAATTATGTTTCTCAGCCGTGTTTGAAATTGATAAGGATGCTAAGGTATTGGAAGAATGGTTTGGTCGCACAGTCATTCATTCGCAACGTCGATTCTCTTATGAAGAAGCTCAGGAAGTTATTGAAACAAGAGAAGGTGATATGAAGGAATATATTCTTCCCTTGCAAGAGTTAGCAAAAATTTTACGGAAAAACAGATTCACCAGTGGCGCAATTTCTTTCGATAGAGTGGAGGTGAAGTTTCGATTGGATGAACGCGCACATCCCGTCGATGTTTTTCTCAAAGAAAATAAGGACAGTAATAAATTGATTGAAGAGTTTATGCTTTTAGCCAATCGTCGCGTGGCGGAGTACATCGGAAAAAAATTGTCCATCAAGGAAGGAAAAGAATATCCTTTTGTGTATCGTATTCATGACACTCCCGTAAGCGATAAGATGGAAAAATTTGCCAATTTCGCCTCAAAGTTTGGGTATAAAATGAATACGAATACCGACAGAGAAATTGCACATTCATTAAATAAGCTGATGAAAGATGTGAAAGGAAAGAAGGAACAAAATGTAATTGAACAATTAGCAATTCGCACGATGTCGAAGGCAGTGTACACTACGAATAATATTGGACATTATGGATTGGCGTTCGATTACTATACACACTTCACTTCTCCTATTCGTCGTTATCCCGATGTGATGGTGCATCGTTTGTTGGCGCATTATTTAGCAGGAGGAAAACCGATGGCATCGAACGAGCTTGAAGTAGCATGCAAGCACAGTACCGACATGGAAATTAAAGCTTCCGAAGCCGAACGTGCTTCCATCAAGTTTAAGCAAGTGCAGTATTTACTCGATCGCAAAGATGAAGTATTTAATGGAATGATTTCTGGCGTTACCGAGTGGGGATTGTATGTAGAAATTGTAGAGAGTAAATGCGAAGGTCTTATTCGTGTGCGCGATTTGGTAGATGATTTTTACGAGCTCAACGAAGATCAATATTGTTTAGTAGGACACCGTTCTAAAAAAGTATATCAGCTCGGCGATTTGTTAAAAGTGCGTTTGAAATCGGCCGACCTAATGAAAAAGCAAATTGATTTTGTATTGGCTGAAGATTATAATTCTGTTAAACTCACCAAGTCGGGCGGAGGAGGTAACTTCTCAAAATTCCACGGGGGTGGTTCCTCTAAATCTTCCGGCAGATCTTCTTCCGGCTCCTCTTCAAA
>CAIXTT010000156.1 GCA_903922455.1 uncultured Bacteroidota bacterium
GGTATGGGTAAAACCGCTTTCGTTTTAAGTCTAGCCCGAAATGCTTCTATCATGTTTAAGAAGCCAGTCGCTTTCTTTAGTCTGGAGATGTCGAGCATTCAGTTGGTAAATCGTTTGGTGTCGAGCGAAACGGAATTGGATACAGAAAAATTGAGAAAAGGAAATTTGGATCCACACGAGTGGACACAACTCAATAAAAAAGTTTCTGCATTGACAGAAGCTCCCATCTACATTGACGATACACCCGCATTAAATGTTTTTGAATTGCGTGCGAAATGTCGACGTTTGGTTTCAGAGCGAAAAATTGAGTTGATCATCATCGATTATCTACAGTTGATGCAAGGTGGTACCGATAATAAAAACGGAAATCGTGAACAGGAAATATCGTATATCTCTCGATCCTTGAAAGGTCTTGCGAAGGAATTGAATGTTCCCGTGATTGCACTTTCGCAGTTAAGTCGTAACGTAGAGAAAAGTCAAACCAAGAAACCTCAATTGAGTGATCTTCGTGAATCAGGAGCGATTGAGCAGGATGCCGATATGGTAATGTTCATTTATCGCCCCGAGTATTATGGATTAACGGAAACTGAAGATGGTCAACCTGTAAATGATTTGGCTGAAATTATTATTGCCAAAAATAGAAATGGAGCTTTGAAGTCTGTGCCACTTCGATTTATCGGTCGCCTTACCAAATTTACTGATTATGAAACCTATGATTTCATGGATCAAAGTGGATCTGTTGATCAGCCGATGCAGATGGTTCCTAATCCTAACGTAGATTCCAGTCGAATTACGCGTAACTCCAGAATGAATGATATGGAGGAAAATCCATTTTAAAAGAAATACTCATCACTAAGAAATCGATTTTTAAATGAAAATGTAGGGTTAGAAGGTTGGGCTTTCGTCGGGTAAAGGGCTGATTTTTTTACATTTCTGGAAGCAACATTCTGCAATTCTTTTCGTTTGACTATCATTGCAGCACATGATTAAAAAATTATTTATTTTATTCTTCATTCTATTCTCCTTTGGCAGCTCGCTGAGGGCATCTTATATTTTGGTGCCTATGGATGCTGCACAAAAGAACCATTTGAAGGCTTACGGCGTTGCTTATTGGATTTTAACAAATAACTTGGAAGTAGATTGGTTGCTCAACTATAGAGGAGGAAGTTTTATGTTTAAGCATCTTCCAGCCATCGAAAAGGAATGTAATATTCGTGGAGTCAGCTTTAGTGTTATTGCAGATGGACAAGCCGCCAATATCATTGATGAAATTGCGCGTCCAGAAGTAAACATGGATTTAGTGAAGCTTGAAAAAGCACCCAAAATGGCAGTGTATTCTCCCAAAGATAAATTGCCTTGGGACGATGCCGTAACACTGGTTTTAACGTATGCTGAGATTCCCTACGAAATTATTTACGACGAAGAAATCATGACAGGAAAACTTCCGCTTTATGATTGGCTTCACATGCATCACGAAGATTTTACCGGTCAATACGGAAAATTTTATGCGATGTATCATACCGCAGCATGGTATCAAGAACAAGTAAGAACCGATGAAGCCATGGCAAATAAACTAGGTTTTTCGAAAGTGTCGCAAATGAAAGGA
>CAIXTT010000157.1 GCA_903922455.1 uncultured Bacteroidota bacterium
TGTTTGAATCATATTGGTAATTGCTATTTAGCACAAGGCCAGTATAAAAATGCAATTGAAGAATATACAAAAGTTGTAAGAAGGAAAGTTGATATTAATGATCATGTTTCAATTGGTGGACTTTCGCTAGCCATCAATAATATTGGCATGGTATATTTTGAGTTGAATAATTTAAATCAAGCCAACTATTTTTTTAAAAAAGCGATATTAATTGATCAAAGTATAAAGAATCAAAAAGGAATTGCTCGGGAGATGGGCAATATTGGTAAAGTAAAATTAGAGCTTAACGAATTTGATTCTGCATTGTATTACTTAAAAGCATCGGCATCCATTGATAAAGAAATCGGAAATGAAATTGGAGAAATAGAGAGTATGGTTGATGTAGCCCTAGTTTATTATAAAAAGGGCGACTTTCAAATTGCTGAAAATATTTTGTTAGATCTTCAAAAAGTTAAGTCACCAGAAAATGTTGTAGCTGGAATATGGATTGATCAATTATTAGGAAGAATTAGTTTCCATCAAAATGATATTCTGTCAGCCATTTTTTATCAGAAAAGAGCTTTGCTAAATTCAAAATTGACAAATGACTATTCACTTTCAAAGTCATCTGTAAAACAATTGGCTGAATTGTATCGATCAATAGGAGAGTTTTCTAATGTGTTAGCATACATAGATACTTTTTCCGTTTATAAATGGGAATTAGCTAAGTCTAATTCCAAATTTCATCAAAGTGATATATTATCTAACTTAGATGGGAAATCCCAAAGTAATTCATATGGTAATCTGGAAATAAACCATGAGAATATGGTGTATTATAATTCACGATTAATAAGTATGAGAAATGGGTTGGTGCTTTCTCTTTCTTTTAGTCTGATTTTAGGTGCCATCGTTTATAAAGCATATCGTGATAAACGTCGAGTGAATCGTGAATTGATGCAAAAGTTTAAAGAAGTACGTTTAAAGAATGCTGAAATTGAATCAAAGAATTTTGAGATTGAAGCCATCAATTCAACCTTGCTAGAAATTAATTCATCACTAAATAGAAATGAGTTTCAATTAAAAGAAGCGCAAAAAATAGCTGGTCTTGGTAGTTGGGAATATCGCAATGAAGAGAAAAGATTTACTTGTTCTGATTACCTTTCGAATTTGTTTTTTGAGAGGCATGTGGATACGCCGGAATTTAATTTACGCATGTTTTTAGCAAGTGTTTATAAGGAAGATAAAAACATAGTTTGTAAAGCTTTGCGACGTGTAATGGTGTTGGGAGAGGAAGAAGATTTGGCTTTTCGAATTGTAAACAGAAAAGGTGAATTAAGATATTTGCAAGCAAGAACAGTTCCTATGTTTGGAGCTTATGGAGAATTGTTAATGGTGGCTGGTACATTGTTGGACACGACCACTCAAAAGAAAATTGAAATTGGACTGAAGGAAGCAAAGGAACATGCGGAAATGGCTAACCTCTCAAAGAGTGCGTTCCTTGCTAATATGAGTCATGAAATTCGCACTCCTTTAAATGGAATTATTGGCTTTACTGATATTCTTTTGAAAGATTCTGAAGGAGTGCACTTCGAATATTTAAATCATATCCGTAAATCAAGCGATAACCTATTGGTTATTTTAAATGATATTTTGGATTTCAATAAGATTGAAGTAGGTAAGTTGGAAATAGAAGAAACTTCGTACTCTTTGCGTGAAATGTTAGACGAAGCTGTTGCACCTTATTTTTTGCAGGCAAGAGAAAAAGGTCTATTGTTAAATGTAGTTTGCTCAGCCGAAATATCAGAGTTTATAATTGGCGATCCTCATCGAACTCGACAAGTAATTATTAATTTCATTTCAAATGCAATTAAGTTTACGAAGTCAGGATCGATCGTGGTAGCTGTTTCTGTTGACGAAATGAGTATTCCAGATGGAAATGATATGAAATTGAAGTTTGTAATTTCAGATTCAGGAGTCGGCGTGCCTTTTGAAAAGCAAAATAACATTTTTGAATTTTTCACTCAAGCCGATAGCTCCACTACTCGTAATTATGGTGGAACAGGATTGGGGTTAGCGATTAATTCCCAGTTAGCTAAATTGATGGGTGGCGCAGCAGGTATTGATAGTCCTGGAACCTTAGCTTCGTTTAATTATCCTGGCTCTGATTTTTGGTTTACTATCAAAGTGAAACGCGGTTTTGGCAAAGTGTCAATGTCTACCTCCAAGAAATCAGAATTCTTTGTGTTTGAAAAAAGATTGCGAATATTGGTAGCCGAGGATAATCAAATTAACCAAATTCTAATCAA
>CAIXTT010000158.1 GCA_903922455.1 uncultured Bacteroidota bacterium
ACGCCAGCAAAATCAACTATCTCTTCAAACTTTAATTTAATTTCCTTCCTCCTCATTCCTAACAAACTTCCATTCATAAAAATGTTTTCTCGTCCCGTCAGTTCCATATGAAAGCCGGTTCCAACCTCTAGCAAACTTGCAATTCGACCCCGACTTATTATTTTTCCAGAAGTAGGCGGACTAATTCTAGATAGTATTTTTAACAATGTGCTTTTTCCAGCTCCATTACGACCAATAATTCCAAGTGACTCTCCAGATGAAACATTAAAGTTTATATTTTTCAACACCCAAAAATCTTCGTCTAATTCTTTCGACGAAGAAAACATGGATGACAAGGACTCGCGCAATGTCACATAAGATTTTCGTTCATGCTGCAACTTGAACTTTTTTGAAATCGATTGAACTTCTAAGATAGGAGTACTCATGCTAGATCGGCAAAAAAGGTTTCAGTTTTACGGAAGTAAACTATTCCAATAATTAAAAATATAATATTAGAAAGTATGCTAATTCCAATTAAGTTAAAATCCAAGTCAGCAGACAAAAGAGGAGCACGAAATAATGAAATTGCTGCGCTCATTGGATTACAAGCCAATAAATATTTTGCAAAATCATATTTCAAAATACTAATGGGGTAAATTACTGGAGTGAGAAAAAGCAATACTTGAATTAAAAAAGGAACAACATATCTAAAATCTCTGTATTTCACATTTAATGCGCAGAGTAACAAACCAGGACCGAGAGAAGCTAAGACACTTAAAAGCATAGCTGAAGGTACACAAATCAACAACATCACCCAATTGATATCCGGTGCGTAATAAATCAGCACTATACAATAGACAATAAGCGACATAAGGAAATCAAAAAATGCACTTAGAATTGCAGAAAGTGGAATAATCATTCTAGGAAAATATATCTTCTTTATAATATTTGCGTTTGTGACCATGCTATTCGACGAATTCATCAAACCATTTGAAAATAAACCCCATAAAACCAAGCCGCTCAACACAAATAAAGGATAAGGAAGTCCGTCACTTGGAGTGTTCAAAACCCGACTAAAAAAAACCGTAAAAACTACCATCATCAGTAATGGTTGCAAGATTGCCCATAGAAAGCCCAAAACTGTTTGTTTGTACTTTACTTGGATATCTCGGACTGCAAAGTAGAAAAAAAGCTCTCTGTAATCCCACAACTCCTTGATGCCAAGGCGAATATGTGAAGGAGGCTTAATTTCATAATACATATAAAGCGAGTTGAATTTTGGCTAAATTAAAGTAATTTCCTTTGATCACCAACAATATTAAACGTTCAAAGAAATATATATTAAAACGAAAGAGGAAATCGAAAATGAAACAACTTTCAGAAAATATAATCTTGAGAAACTCTTTAAAAAAAATTAGACTTTCATTTTTTTTATCCACATACAAGCACCTGAATTTTTATACAGTAAAGGAAGTTCAGTAAAACAATTTGCATAATGTTTATGCAGAAAATCAGCAAAAAATTCAATTTTAAAATTAGAATTATACATTAAAAAAGATCGTAGAAGATAATCTTCATTCCAGTTTCTTCCAGCCAACACCCAAGCTGCAGGGTATTCAAATGGATAAAAAATATCATGAAAATGAATCATAACACCGGGTTTTAAAACAGGTAAAACTATAAATAGCAAATGATTTAAATCGCTATCTGTTTTTGAAACATGTGAGCTATCAATAAATAAAAAATCTCCAGCCTCTAATTGCATAAATATATTCAGATCTACGTTTTGCACGTTATCTTCCAAAAGCTCAACAAATTTATTATCTCCAGATTTAAGTAAACCTTTTAATCTATCAGGATAAGGTTCTACAAAAGTTAACTTAATATTATTATCAAAAAAAAGCTCATTTGTATCGAGCATCACTGCTGATGAATAGCCGGAACCCACTTCAACAATTCTTTTGGGTTGAAAATGTCTCATCATAAAATAGAGAACACTTGCATCCGTATAACTATAGTATTTATTATCGAAATAATATCTAAGATTCTCTGATTTCAAATCCTTAAAAGGCATATCATGGTAATATCGAGAAAAATTTTCAACCAACTTTAATTGCTCTTCCGTATTTAATTCAATTCCTGGAATCGACAATGATTTACGGTGAGACCAAATAATTTCTTCTCTCTTTTTAATTTCTTTTACATCAACAATTGGAGAATAAAAGTGTCCTGGTGCATAGCATGCATTTTCGTTTAACAAAACATAATCGCGATAAATTTTACCAACGAAAGGAAGTTTCTTTAGGATGGATTTAATGATCGATTTCAATATTTATACTTTTTTAACTTGTGAATTTACAATTATTAACTCTAAACGGCGCCCAATGGGTACCCTATCATGTTGGTTTTATATAATATGCTTTTAATGTGATGCCTAATCCAGTTAACGATAGAAAAAAGTTTACACATTTCTTGATCCACATCATAAAACGATTCTCCACCATAAACGCTCTCAATTTTTCATCCTTGGATACAATCACAGCAACAGGTTCTGTACCGCCACTACTAAAGCTTGCGCGAGAAATACTTACTCCGGTGGTCAGTAATTTCTTTTTTCTGAAACCCGCATTAGTCAATCCCAAGTGCATAGTTGATTTTGTGTAATAACTAAGATGTTCAGGGTATTCAATGATATTATAATTCGCTTTGTATTTATATCTCAAATAACAATTGAAATTAGGTGTAGTCAAATAAAGTAAACCACCCGGTCTTAAGATTTCAAACATCTGTTCAAATTGTGTTACAGGATTATTGACGTGCTCAATTACTTCTGAAGAAAAAACAACATCAAACTTCACACCACCAAAAGCAGAGGCATTCAAATCACCTTTTTCCATTTTAATTCCATTTTCTCTGCAGACCTTTATGGCCTCATCTGAAAACTCTGTACCGTATACGTCCCACCCTCTTTTTCGAGCTTCTAACAAAAACCAACCTTTCCCACAGCCCACATCTATCATTGTATTATTTTCCCGATAAATTTCCATTTCATCCAATAAATGCTGATAAGAATTAACGGTGAGCGGAGAAACTACACTATTGCTAGCATAGGAATACAATTTATAATGGGACTCTAACTCATCATTGGTAGGAATTCTTGTCATAAAAACAAACCCACAAGTTCCGCATTTGCTCAACTGATGTTTTTCATAGCCCGACAAATTATATAGATCGCTCGCATTGCATAAAATACATAAGGTATGGTTCATCTACGAATTGAGTGATTTTATAAAGATTTTTAAAAATAGGTTTACAAATATACATTTCTAAGATTAGCTCCTAAAAAGTGCGAGGAATAAAAAAATAGGAATTCAATATCAGATGAGTCTTTAAAAGTGAATCACATAATAATCTTAACTATTAAATTTCGAACAGCACAAAATGCATAAACAATCACACATTGGCTCATAAAATACAGTTTAATATGTTAATTATCAAACTAATATCTCCAATTTATAATCACGGGACTCTACATCAAAATCTCTATCTTTGAAACCAGGAAAACTTGATTAAAAATCCACTTTTACCAAAATCCCGATTATAACACTAATAATCAACAAATTAAAGATAAACATACTGGGACTATTCCCTAAATGGAGAAGAAGATTAAAATCATCTATGTAATTTCAGGGGTAAATTATTCTCTTGGGTTTCTTTGGCTATCCCAGTTTGTAAATAAAGAAAGATACGATGTCCGTTTTATCTTCTTAAATAAAACCTTGCCCAGCATTTACGATGAATTAAAAAATGCGGGAATTAAAACGAATTTCATTCAAAATAAATCCAAACTCGACTACCCTTCTACCCTTTTAAAACTATTAAAAATCTTTTTAAAAGAAAGACCAAACATCGTCCATGCCCATTTGTTTGAAGCTGGTTTACTTTCTATGTTAGCAGCAAAACTTACATTTATTAAAAAAAGAATTTATACAAGACATCATGCAACCTATAATTCTATGTATTTTCCTCATATGGTAAAGTATGACAAGCTAATAAATTCCTTTTCTACACATCTCGTTTCTATTTCAGAAAATGTTTCACAAGTACTCATTGGAACTGAAAAGGTAAACAAACAAAAAGTACATTTGATACCACACGGATTTATTTTTGATGAATTTATTAGTCCAGATCCAATACAGGTTGACCAATTGAAGGAAAAGTACAACCCAAAGAAAAAAGGACCTATCGTTGGAGTTATTTCAAGATTCATTGAATTAAAGGGATTACAATACATTATACCAGCATTCAAATTATTTCTACAAAAAGAACCAAATGCATTATTAGTCATGGCGAATGCCACTGGAAATTACCATGATAAAATCCAAGAGGCCTTAAATTTATTACCAGAAGACAATTATGTTAAAATTGAGTTCGAAAAAGAACTATTTTCACTCTATGGTTTATTTGACTACTTCATCCATGTACCCATTGACTCCTCAGTTGAAGCATATGGACAAGTTTACATAGAATCACTTGCTTCAGGAGTGCCCTCTATTTTTACTCTTTCTGGAATAGCAAATGAATTTATTGAAGATGGAAAAAATGCGCTCATTGTCCCCTATCATAACTCCACAAAAATTTATGAATCTTTAGTAAGACTGTCTGAAAATTCATCACTCCAACAAAAAATAATTAAACAAGGTAGAGAAGACGTCATTGAAAAATTTAGTCTTGCTAACTCCTTAAATAAAATGTATTTGCTTTATGAATCATAGTCTTTACTTTTCCATAATTATTCCAACGTTTAACCGCTCTGACTTCATTTTGAAATCAGTAATGTCAGTGTTAGAACAGGAATATAAGAATTTTGAAATAATTGTTGTTAACGATGGAAGTACTGACAGTACCATCGAAACATTAAAAACGATAACTGATTCAAGACTTAAAGTAATTAATATTAAAAACTCGGAAAGGGCTGCCGCACGCAACCGAGGAGTTGAAGAAGCTAAAGGTGATTACATTTCTTTTTTAGATTCGGATGACATCTATTACAACAATTACCTTTCCAATGCAAACAAAGTATTAATTATACAAGAAACGCCTGCATTCTTTCACCAAGCTTATGAAATAAAAACCGAAGAGGGTAAAAAGCTTCATTACGATATTGAATTCCCAGATGGAGTAAAATTTTTGATAAAAGGAAATCCTTTAAGTTGTTTGGGTATTTTTATCAAGCGTGAAATAGCCTTGCAATTTCCGTTCATAGATGATAGAAGATTAGCGGGATCAGAAGATTGGGAATTATGGATTCGCTTAGCTGCAAACTATGGCCTCACTAAAGATAATACCATTACTTCTTGTTTAATAGTTCATGACGACAGAAGTGTTCTTAAAGTAGACAAAGAAAATTTATTACTTAGAAAACAACTCTTACTACACTACGTTTTCCAGGATAATAAAGTAAAGGAAGTATTTGGTAGATATAAAAACAAAATGATTGCATACACCTACACATATAGTTCACTCCATTTAGTTTTAGATGGAAAATCATTAATAGGGTTAAAATATTTTTTAAAGGCTATTCTAAAATATCCAATATGCATATTTGACAGAAGAACGCTAGGAATTGCAAAGCATCTTTTCCTGAATTCTATAAAAAAAACAACCACTAATTAAGCATAACTGATTCAATTTATAAACTACAACCAAGTTAATTGAAATCATCTATAAAAAATCTAGATTAATTGAATCCAAAAAACTAATGAAAAAAATTAAAGTATGTGTGGAATAGCTGGATTTCTATCAATGAAATCATTATTTAATGAAGACGATCTTCATTTAATGACGGACAAGTTAGCTCACCGTGGGCCTAATGCTGAGGGGTATTATTTCGATGGAATTTGCGGATTAGGTCACAGAAGGCTTTCTGTTATCGACTTATCAGTGAGTGCAAATCAACCCATGTATGCAGCAAATGATAGATTTATTATTGTATACAATGGTGAAGTTTATAATTTTCAAGAAATTGGTGCGAAAATATCTCAAGGGCAGGCTAATAAAGATTTTAAATTCAAAACTGCTTCAGACACAGAAATAATATTAGAAGCATTTGTCTATTACGGAACAGAATTTATTCATCAATTAAATGGAATGTTCGCTATTGCAATATATGATAAATTAGAACGTGAATTATATTTATTTAGAGATCGTATCGGTATTAAGCCGCTTGTGTATTTTTGGGATGGAAATAATATTGCATTTGCATCAGAAATTAAATCTCTTACTACAACAAATAAAATACCTCAAGTTTTAAATAAAAATTCAGTAAATGACTTTCTTCATCTAGGATTTATTCCAGCCCCTAATACGATTTATGAAAACATTTTCAAATTAAATCCTGGCACATACTTAAAGGCATCTTCTACTGGAATTGAAAAAATACGATATTGGGATATTAAACAAAAACTCTCAAATAATACACACAAAGAAAAGGAGGAAGTATTAGTTAAACTTAGCGACCTTATTATGAGTTCTGTTCAGTATCAACTCAAATCGGATGTACCCTATGGAGTGTTTTTAAGTGGTGGAATCGATTCAAGTTTAGTGACTGCGCAAGCTGCTTTTTTATCAAATGTAAAAATTGATACTTTTTCAATTGGATTTGAAGAAAATATTGTGAACGAATCTGAATATGCTAGGGCAGTTGCTACTTATCTTGGAACCAACCATCATGAATTCATTATTTCTCATAAAGATGTTATAAATATCATAGAGACTAGTTTTGATGCCTATGATGAACCAAATGCCGACTCTTCGGTTATTCCAACACTTCTTGTATCAAAACTCGCAAAAGAACATGTAACTGTGGCCCTTACTGGTGAAGGTGCAGATGAAATGTTCTTTGGTTATGGATCTTATAA
>CAIXTT010000159.1 GCA_903922455.1 uncultured Bacteroidota bacterium
CACACATGTATTTACCGGATGAATTCACCCACCAGGGAGTAAGAAAGCGGGAAAAAAATGTCACTTATCCAGGTAAGATTAAAGGTGAAAACTGGAATATTGACGTCATCGAAAATCGTTTAAGCCTTATCAAGAAATTTGTAACTGAATATGGATACCCCATCTACATTGGAGAATATCAAGCAGCGCGTTGGTCACCGGGCGCAGATCTGTGGGTAAAAGATGTTTGTAAAACGCTAGAAAAACTAAATTTCAGCTGGAGTTTATTTGCGTATAAAGCAGGAACCGAATGTTGGGACCCTTTTTATGAAGTAGAAGACAAAAGCCTTCCTGTTGAAAAATGGACGATAAAAAATGTGGGACCCTCCACACCACTATGGCAACATATGATTTCAATATATAGCAAAAACAAAAAGAATCAATAAAAACCAGATGAAGCAAAAGCATCATGTCATCTCAATGATTGATCCCGTCGGTGTTAAAGCCGGCATGGATCACTATGATTTATTGCTGCTATCCGGTGTACAAAATAATTCTCATCAAGTTGAACTTTACTCCAATTTTACTTCTGATTCTTCTATTGTAAAAGTTCATCAGGTGTTTTTTAATACGGGTGTTTCTAAAGCAAAAGCAATCACGAGTAATTTCTTTGGATTTATTAAAGCGCTTCGCCAATGTAAAAAAAACAAAGTCGATTGGATTATTGTACATGTTTTTAGAGCAGGATTTTTTGATTTAGTAACTTTTTCGCTTGCACGCTTAATGGGATTTCGACTTTGTGCGATTGTACATGACATTGAAAGTTTAGATACCATCACTTTACCTATTGTTCGAAAAATGGTAATTGAAAAATTGCCGCATGTACGTATCGTCCATAATGAATTTTGCAAAACGGAATTGATAAATTCATTGAACACATCAATCGAAAAGTCAACATTTGTTATTCCACACGTACACTTCCGACACTTGTTTCGTCCTTATCATGAAGTACCTGGATTGTTGGATCAATTAAAATCGAGCGCCCATCTTCCTGGCAAAATTCATGCTATGTTGCCTGGATGCTTACGAGATAAAACTCCGCTCCTACTCTTCTTTGGACAAATAAAGAAAGCGAAAGGATTAGATGTTTTGCTGGAAGCCATCTCTCAAACGAAAGCTGATTTCAAAGTAATTATAGCCGGAAAACTACGAGATGATTCTTGGGATCGATATGATGATATTATTACCGTTTTGAACTTGAAAGATCGAGTGATCCCTGTCATTCGACATATTACAGATGAAGAGCGGGATTATTTATTTTCCATTTCCAGTGCCATTGTACTTCCGTACACGCGCATCTATCAAAGTGGTGTATTGCTTATGGCGATGAGTTTTCCAAGATTGGTTATCGCTTCTGATTTACCTCCCAATGCCGAGTTAATTACACATGGGGAAAATGGGATTTTATTTCAGTCAGAGCACGCCGATTCTTTAGCCAAAGAAATGGATGCACTCATTAACGGAAATTATAATGCTACCACTTTACAACAAAAAGCATTTGATGACATTGCACAACATTACAGCCCCGAAAAAATTGGAGAATTGTACAGAAAGGTTCTTATAAAATAATTTGCTTTTTCGGTACTACTCCACCGTTACACTCTTCGCCAAATTTCGTGGCTGATCAACATTGCATCCACGCAATACCGCAATATGGTAAGCTAACAGTTGCAAAGGAACCACGCTCACTAAGGGAACGAGAATCTCATCCGTCTCTGGAATTTCAATCACGTAATCGGCCAGTTCTTTTACTTGTGTATCCCCTTCTGTAACGATGGCGATAATTTTTCCTTTACGTGCTCTTACTTCCTGAATATTGCTCACTACCTTCTCATATGATCCGTGCTTGGTTGCAATCACTACAACAGGCATTTCTGCATCAATTAAAGCTATAGGACCATGCTTCATCTCTGCAGCAGGATAACCCTCTGCATGGATGTATGAAATCTCTTTCAACTTCAAAGCGCCTTCTAATGCTACTGGAAAACCATATCCTCTACCTAAGTACAAGAAATTTCGTGCATTTTTATATTCTTGAGCGATGGCTAAAATTTTATCATTCGACTGCAAAGCTTTTTCTACTTTTTGTGGAATGGCTTCGAGCTCATTTAATATTTGACGGAAACGCGATTCTGCAATGGATCCACGCTTATGTGCAATTTGCAATGCTAATAAAGTGAGCACCGTTACTTGCGCTGTGAATGCTTTGGTTGAAGCTACTCCAATTTCAGGTCCAGCATGTGTATAGGAACCCGCATGTGTTGCGCGTGGAATACTTGATCCTACGACATTACAGACTCCAAAAATAGTTGCGCCCTTCGACTTTGCCATTTCGATTGCTGCCAAGGTATCGGCAGTCTCTCCACTCTGTGAAATTGCAATGACCACATCATCTTCGTATATAACGGGGTTGCGGTAACGAAATTCGGAAGCATACTCTACCTCCACTGGGATGCGTGCTAAATCTTCAATCAAATATTCCGCAACCATTCCTGCATGCCATGATGTACCACATGCAATAATAATGATTCGTTTCGCATTTACAATTTTCGTCTCGAATTCGCGTAAGCCGCCTAACTTCAACGTGCCATTGCGACTATCAAAACGGCCGCGCATACTGTCGGCGATGGAGCGAGGTTGCTCATAAATTTCCTTCAACATGAAATGCTCGTAGCCACCTTTTTCCAGTGCTTCGAGTTTCATTTCTAATTCTTGAACAAACGGAATTTTTATTTCATTACCGATGGTTTTCACCGTGAGTTTTCCATCTGCAATCACCGCCACTTCACCATCATTTAGGTAAGCAACGTTCTTCGTATACTCAACAATCGGAGTTGCATCAGAAGCTACAAAAAATTCATCCTTACCAATACCTACAACAATAGGAGAACCTTTACGGGCAGCAATTAATTTATTAGGATCGTTTTTAGATAAAATAACAATGGCATACGCTCCAACTACTTCACCCAATGCTAAACGTACTGCTTCTTCGAGTGCAACATCTGCCTTCACATATATTTCTTCAATCAAATGCACCAACACTTCTGTGTCGGTATCGCTTTCAAATGTATGTCCTTGTTTTACTAACTCTACTTTAATAGAAGCATAGTTCTCAATAATTCCATTGTGGATGATTGCAAAATCTTTTGACTGAGAAAAATGAGGATGCGCATTTCTATCGTTCGGCTCACCATGTGTAGCCCAACGTGTATGCCCCATGCCTACGACACCCGATAAATTTTTATCTTTTACGAAAGCAGCGAGATCACTTACCTTTCCTGCCTTTTTGTATACATTCAAACTTCCATTTAACAAAGCAACGCCGGCACTGTCATACCCTCTGTACTCGAGGCGCTGAAGTCCTTTA
>CAIXTT010000160.1 GCA_903922455.1 uncultured Bacteroidota bacterium
CAAATGCTTGTCTACAAATGGTCACATCCATTATTAACAGAAATGCCAGTTGCTAACAAAAAAGAAAAAAGAAGCAAAAAAGAAAAAAGTCAACATTAAATACAATCTAACTAAAAAGTCAACCTATTTCAGGCTAAGTCAAAAAATCTAACATCTAAAGTCTAAAATCTAACTTCCTCTAATGAAAATACTCTTTCATTCGCTCAAAGAAACTCTTATCTCCCTTTCCTGGATTGGGTTTAAAATTTTCGGCGTCGCGTAATTTCTCTAAAGTTTTCTTTTCTTCGGTGCTGAGTTGTTGCGGTGTCCAAACGTTGATGTTCACTAACAAATCTCCTTTTGCATAAGAGTTTAAAGCAGGAACACCTTTACCTTTTAAGCGAAGTACTTTTCCGCCTTGCGTACCTGGATCTATTTTAATTTTCGCTTTGCCTTCTATCGTCGGAATTTCTACAGAACAACCTAACGATGCATCAGCAAAAGAAATATATAAATCAAATATTAAATGTTCACCATCGCGTTGTAATTGTGGATGTGGGATTTCTTCAATAACTATTAATAAGTCGCCCGGAATTCCTCCGCGCTCAGCAGCATTTCCTTTTCCACTAACCGATAATTGCATTCCTTCAGAAACACCTGCAGGAATATTGATGGTAATAATTTCTTCTCCTTGTTGTACTCCTGAACCCGTACATCCTTTGCATTTGCTTGCTATCGTTTGTCCTTCACCATGACAAGTAGGACAAGTAGTGATGGTTTGCATCTGTCCTAAAAAGCTGTTCGTCACTCTGCGTATTTGACCGCTGCCCTTGCACATATTGCAAGTAGAAAATGCTCCAGAGCCTGCTTGTGCACCAGATCCTCCGCAGGTTTGACACGCTACTAATTTATTTACTTTGATTTTTTTCTCTGCGCCTTTCGCAATTTCTTCGAGCGTAAGTTTTACTTTTATTCTGAGATTGGTTCCGCGGTTAACGGTTCTTCTTCCACCACGACCTTGTCCTCCGCCGCCACCAAAAAAGCTTTCAAAAGGATTTCCTCCTCCGAAAACATCTCCAAACTGACTGAAGATATCTTCCATGTTCATGCTCTGTCCACCATGACCACCGTTGCTTCCTAATCCGCCATGTCCAAATTGATCGTATCGCGTTTTTTTCTCAGGGTTGCTTAATACTTCATACGCTTCTGCAGCTTCTTTGAATTTATCTTCCGATGCTTTATCACCTGGATTTTTATCAGGGTGGAATTTCAAAGCCATCTGACGATACGCCTTTTTTATTTCAGCTTCCGTAGCGTTTTTTGCTACTCCTAATACTTCGTAATAATCTCTCTTTGACATGCAATATTATTTTTAGTGCGGATGATTTTTTGTTTAAAAATTAATTCATCAGCACTAGATATAAATTCTATTTTTTTATTTTGATGGACTTAATAACCTACGACTACTTTTGCGTATCGAATTACTTTTTCGTTTAGCCAATAGCCTTTTTCTACTTCATCAATTACTTTGTCTTTCATGTTTTCATCGTCCGTAGGAATCTTTGTAATGGCTTCATGCAATTCTACATCAAATTCTTCTCCGATTGATTCCATGGGCTTTAATCCGCGTTGCTCTAGCGTAGCCATTAACTTTTGTTGAATCAAAATAATTCCTTCTCGGTTCGAGGCATCCACTTCAGCAGTCATTGCTTTTAATGCTCTGTCAAAGTCATCCAAAATGGGTAATAGAGAGGAAATAATGTCAGCCCCAGCCGACTTAATCATCTCTACTCTTTCCTTCATCGATCGGCGTTTATAGTTCTCGAAATCGGCATATTGGCGTAAATGATGATCTTTTAATTCGACAATCTCTTTCTCTAGCTTCTCTATAGGATCTTCTTCAATTGGCTTTTGCTCAGCCGCTTCTGCTTCTGACGAATGTAATATTTCTTCTTCAACCGGGTTTTCAGTATTCTCTGGCTTTATTTCCTTTTCTTGGCTCATCGACTCTTTATTGAATAAAATAATTGCTTGATTTAATGATTTTTTCTCCGCGGTTCAAAAATACTGCCATCAGGTTAATCTTGACAGTTTGTCAGCATTATGCCAAATACAAATATATTTTAGTTCAAAGCTGCGACGTATTTTTTTGCCAAGACGATTTTAAAAAATCGTTGCATAGCCTTAGCCTACGGAACTATTTTTTAAAGAAGTATTGGTGAAAAAGGACTAGCAGATAGGACTAAAATATACTTGTATTTGGTATTAGTTATCTAGAACTAATTGTGTGTAAAATTGGCTTCGAGAACCTAAGTCAACCTCGTTCCCTGGGCTTGTAGAAGGGAGCCGTTTTTTCCATAAAAAAAGCCCCGTTTAGGGGGCTTTTCAAATTGATTTTAATGGAGTATTAAAACAAATAAACGATTATTATTTTATAGTTGATTTAGCTAGGTAGGAATCAAGCGTTGATTCTAAACTTGCGCCTCTTAATCCTTTCGCTACAATAACACCGTTTCCATCTATTAAGAAACTTGCAGGAATAGAATTTACTCCATACATCGCCGCTCCTTTTGATTGCCAACCGCCTAAATCACTTGTATGATTTGGCCATTCTAGCTGATCTTTAGCAATGGCCTTCATCCAAGCTTCTTTGTTTTGATCGAGGCTTAAACTATAGACAGTAAAACCTTTTGCATTCTTAAATTTTTGGTCTTTGTATTTGTGATATGCTGCTACAACATGTGGATTTTCCATGCGACATGGTCCACACCAGCTTGCCCAGAAATCTAAAAGAACCATTTTGCCTTTTAAAGAACTAAGTGCGATTGTTTTTCCTTCTGGACTCGTAAATACCAAATCGATGGCTTTATTTCCCACTGCAGTACCAGTATTGGCCTGTGGATTATTCGTAAACGAGGAAAGAGTAAATACGGAAAGTGCGATAAACCCACTGATTCCTAATGCAATTGCTAATTTTTTCATATAGTTTAAGATGTTTTTTTGTAAGATTCCTCCTCTAGGCAAAAATAATACCAAGTTCCCGAAGGCTTTTAATTATTTACTGTTTTATTTAAATTTTAATGATCAATTTAATTTTTAGACTTTAGACTTTAGACTTTAACAACTAACAACTAACAACTAACAACTAACAATTAACATCTAAACTCTCCGGATCTGTGCTCCCAAGGCATTTAACCTTTCGTCAATGCGCTCGTATCCTCTGTCAATTTGTTCAATATTATGTATTACACTCTTTCCTTTGGCAGATAAGGCAGCAATCAACAAGGCTACTCCAGCACGAATATCGGGTGAAGTCATTTGAATTCCTTTCAATGGATGCTTTCTGGCTAATCCAATGACTGTAGCTCTATGCGGATCACACAAAATAATTTGCGCACCCATATCAATTAATTTATCGACGAAGAACAATCTGCTCTCAAACATTTTTTGGTGTACTAAGATGGTTCCGCTCGCTTGAGTAGCTGTCACCAAAATAACACTGAGTAAATCAGGTGTGAATCCCGGCCAAATTTGATCAGCAATGGTAAGAATAGATCCATCAATAAAGGTATCGATCTCGTACATTTCTTGAGCAGGAATGTAAATATCGTCTCCTCTGAATTCCATTTTTATTCCCAATCGTTGGAAGGTAGTTGGAATAATTCCGAGATGTGCTAATCCTACATTTTTAATGGTAATCTCACTTTGTGTCATGGCCGCTAAGCCAATGAATGAACCTACTTCAATCATATCTGGAAGGATACGATGACGAGTTCCTTTCAAGGATTTTACGCCTTCTATAGTGAGTAAATTGGATCCGATCCCTGAAATTTTTGCGCCCATTTGATTGAGCATCTTACAAAGCTGTTGTAAGTAAGGCTCGCAAGCAGCGTTGTAAATGGAAGTTGTTCCCTCAGCCATCACAGCAGCCATCACAATATTTGCAGTACCTGTTACGGATGCTTCATCCAATAACATGTAAGTTCCTTTTAGATGTTGCGCGTCGACACGATAAAAATTTTCGTTGCTATCAAAGTTGAATTTAGCTCCTAAATTTTGGAAACCAATGAAATGAGTATCCAATCGGCGTCTTCCAATTTTATCTCCTCCTGGACGAGGAATTGCTGCCTTGCCAAAGCGAGCCAACAGCGGACCAATAATCATGATGGATCCCCGAAGTCCAGCACCTAATTTTGCAAACTCTTTTGTCTCGAGGTAATCGAGGTCGATGTTGTTTGCCGTAAAGGAGAATGTATTAGGAGCTATTCGTTCACTCTGAACGCCCATCTTTTTTAATAATTCAATGAGCTTTATAACATCTCTAATTTCAGGGACGTTTTCAATGATGCAAGTTTCATTGGTTAATAATACAGCACAAAGAATTTGTAATGCTTCGTTTTTTGCACCTTGTGGCTCGATGGTACCACTAAGCTTAATGCCACCCGTAATTTCAAAACTTCCTCCTGTTGAACTCATTGTTTCTGCAGGTTTATTTTCCGCGACTGTATCCGCCATTGTATGTGGTACGTTTTTTCTGATTTTTATTGCGTAATGTTCTTCGATCCGCTTCGCGTAAATCTATGAAGCGAGTAGTTAACTTAATGTCGTCACGTAGCACAAGTTTTCCACCAGAATAATCATTCAATTGTTCACGAATTACTTCATCTTCTACCGAGTCTCGATTCCAAGTTAGGTAACTCATTTTCATAAAATTGGCGATCGTTTCAACTACTTGTTGTTTCTCTGGAGAATCTTCCATCGCAAGCGCTTCTTTAATCATGGATTCGATAATGGATCCATAATGACGAAGTTTAATATTTTTCTGAGGGTAGGTGAGCGGATCAGGGCGAACATGTGTTAAATCCTGATCAGGCATCGGAAATGGTGAATCACAATCCAATTTAAAGTCGGAAATGATGAATAAGTGATCCCAAAGTTTGTGTTTGTAATCAACGAATTCTCTTAGCGCTGGATTTAATATGGCCATTGCATTTACAATGGTTTTGGCAGCTTTTGTCCGCTCGTCACGATCTTCTAAATTAACGGCTAATTCAACCATTTCTTGAATGGATCGACCATATTCGGCAATGGTAAGATCCGCTCTTTGGGTATTGTATTCCATGTTTTACTGGGGAAATTTTATTATTTCTTCCTCAAAATGAAGGGAAGCTCTTTTATTAAGTTTACAAATTTACAAAAAGCAATTGGTCAAACCTTGTTTTTCTTATTCAATTTTAAGTGTTTGGAGGTCAATGAGGAAGAATTATTTTTCTTCAAGATGGACAACCTAGTTAAATACTTAACTCTCTATCACTCTCAGCTTGGCGAACTTCAAGAGCAATTGCTTTTGTCCTTGTCCTTCGAACAGAATCGTCGCTTTGTTTTCAGGAACTCGTCCTTCCAAAGCAATGACTTGCCCTTTTCCAAAACGTTGGTGTTCGACAAAAACGCCTACCAAAATTTTTGATGGATCATCTGCTTTGAAATCTGAAATAATTGGAGAAGGAGAAGCGTGCCCAACTTTTTTAAAACCTTTCGGTATGTCGTTACCGTTAGTTGGTGCCGATGGTTTTGGCGCAACATTTGATTTACTACTATATTTACTTTGCGATCCCGAATAGGATTTATTTCCTGTTGATTTTGATAAGCCACGATGTGTGTTTTGATTTCCACTTCCAAATTGATCCCATCCACCGCGTTCGTCAACATCATCAAACAATGCATTTCCTTTTTGAACGGGCATGTCAAGGCAAGCACTGTCAATCTCTTCTAAAAATCGACTCGGTTGACTTGAAATTAAATTCCCCCAGCGATAGCGTGTAGCCGCCATCGATAAAGTTAATTTTTGTTCAGCACGAGTGATGGCAACATAAAACAATCTTCTTTCTTCTTCTAATTCTGTTCTGGAATTTACACTGAGCTGTGATGGAAATAAATTTTCTTCCAATCCAACAATATGAACGTGTTTAAACTCCAATCCTTTTGCACTATGGATGGTCATCAAGGATACTTTATTGTCATCACCATCTTTTTCGTTGTCGGCATCTGTTAATAAAGCAATGTCTTGTAAGTACAAATCCAATGTTCTTAAATCTGGTAGTGCGTGTTCGGCTGATGGAGATTCTAATGGGATTTTTCCATCTTCACTAAATTCTTTTATCCCATTCAGAAGAGCTTGCACGTTTTCGTAATGATTTACTCCTTCTGGCGTGCGGTCGTTATAAAGTTCAGTTAATATTCCGCAAGCAGAAGAAATATGACTCGCTAATTCATAGGCACTATGATCGGCTAACATAATTTGCCAACTGCGAACCATCTTTCCAAATTCAAAAACTTTATCTCGAATGCCGGAGTTAATTCCGACTGGTAACGTATTGATTTTTTGAATGACTTCCCACGTCGTTTCATTGTTTAAAACAGAAAATTCAATGATTCTATCGACCGTCGTTTTACCAATTCCTCGAGTGGGATAATTGATAATTCGTTTCATGGCTTCTTCGTCTTGCGGATTAATCGCCATTCGGAAGTATGCCAGCAAATCTTTAATTTCTTTTCGGTTGTAAAAAGATACACCCCCAAATACACGGTAAGGAATATTTTGTTTACGCAAAGCTTCTTCCATCGATCGGCTTTGAGCGTTGGTGCGATAAAGAATTGCAAAATCTTTATTTTGAAGTTGCTTGTTCATCTTATCCTCAAAAATGGAACTTGCTACTTGATATCCTTCTTCATTATCACTGAGAGCTTTTAAAACCCGAATTTTTTCACCGCTTTGATTGTCTGTCCATACGTCCTTCTTCAGTTGATTTTTATTGACTACAATCACCGAGTTCGCAGCTTGCACAATCGTTTTCGTACTTCTATAATTCTGTTCGAGCTTAAAAGTTTTTAAATCTTCATAATCTTTTTCAAAGTTCAAAATATTCTGAATGTTCGCTCCTCTGAAAGCATAAATACTTTGTGCATCATCACCCACCACGCAAATGTTTTGATGCATGGCCGATAATTTTTTAACTATGATGTACTGTGCAAAGTTGGTGTCCTGAAACTCATCTACCATCACATACTTAAATTTCGTTTGGTATTTGTATAAAACATCTGGGTGTTCGTTAAAAAGTCGCCAGGTATTGAAAAGGATATCATCAAAATCCATAGCGCCTGCTTTGAAACAACGCTTGCTGTACATTTCGAACAACATTCCCATTTTTGGTTTGCCAGTCGATTTATCATCACTGGCATAATCCGCGTTGTCTTGATAATCTTTCCAAGTATATAAATTATTTTTTCCTGATGAAATGCGATTCAAAACAGCACTTGGCTTATACGTTTTGTCATCTAGA
>CAIXTT010000161.1 GCA_903922455.1 uncultured Bacteroidota bacterium
GATTTCCGTTTAACGAAAGCAGATAATTTTTACGAATCGGACAGTGTTTTAGTTGTTGAAGCGGATGGTAAATCGGGATTCAATTTAGGAATCATTTGTAATTTGCATTTGGGAAATAATTTCGATTTACGATTTGTTCCGGACTTAGCATTTTCACAAAGAAATTTAAATTACAAAATGACTACTCCCATTGGCCCGACTGATATGATCGTTAAAAAAGTAGAATCAACATTCATTGAATTTCCTTTAGAGTTGAAATTCAAATCAAATCGTGTCAACAACTATCGGTTCTATGTAACGGGTGGATTCAGGTACATGATTGACTTAGTTTCTCAAGCGAAAGTTGAAAATGAAAATGAACTCGTGAAACTGGAGCGAAAAGATTACGGATATACCATTGGATTAGGAATGGATCTTTACTTACCTCTTTTCAAATTTGCTCCTGAGATAAAAATGTTTCAGGGAATCCCTAATGTTTTAACGACCGATCCATCGGTGTACACCACTACAATATCCTCATTGAAGTCAAGAATATTTTCATTCTCTTTAACTTTCGAATAAAGCGTTATTGGATTACTAGAAAAAGATTCCCATGCTACAAAGAATAGAGCTGGTGTTGCTGCCCGAAGAGGCGTCCCACGAGCAAGAGTTCAAAAATAAAATAGCAAAACATCTACGTATCTCAGAAAATAAGATTCGTGATTTTCGATTAGCAAAACGATCCATTGATGCTCGATCGAAGCAAGTAAAGTTCAGGTTGTTTTTTGATGTCGCTATTCAAGAAGATTTACTTCCTGTAGAAAAAGAAGTTCGCGCTTTACAAGATGTACGCACAAAAACACCGGTGCTAATTATTGGAGCAGGTCCTGCAGGACTTTTTGCTGCCATTCAACTCATTGAACTTGGTTATAAGCCCATCCTCATTGAACGCGGCAAAGATGTGCGACAACGCAGAAGAGATTTAGCGCTGATTAGTAAACAAGGAGAAGTAAATCCAAATTCAAATTATTGTTTTGGCGAGGGAGGTGCAGGAACTTACTCCGATGGAAAATTATATACACGTTCTGATAAAAGAGGAAATGTAAAACGTGCCTTGGCCACCTTTGTTCAGTTTGGGGCAACGAATGACATCACCGTTGATGCACACCCACACATTGGCACCAATAAACTCCCAGGCATTGTTACAGCGATGCGTGAAGCCATTGAAGCATGTGGTGGCGAAGTGCACTTTAATACATTGTTGACGTCCATTAAAATTACCGATCAACAAGTTCTAGGAATAATGGTGACACCGTCGGAAGGCGGAATGGAATATTCGATTGATGGTAAATCAATAATATTAGCTACGGGTCATTCAGCGCGTGATGTATTTAAACTTTTGCATCGTCAAAATATATTAATTGAAGCAAAAGATTTTGCACTCGGCGTTCGCATCGAACATCCACAAGAACTTATTGATCAAGTACAGTACCATTGCGATTCGCGTTCGGAGCACCTACCACCTGCTTCTTACAGTTTCAGCGGACAATTTGAAGGGAAAGGTGTGTATAGTTTTTGTATGTGTCCGGGAGGAATTATTGCTCCTGCTTCTACGGCTCCTGGCGAAGTGGTAGTGAATGGTTGGTCGCCATCCAAAAGAAATAATCCATTTGCGAATTCGGGAATGGTGGTGAGTGTAGAGCAGGAAGACATGAAAGCATTTGCCTCACACGGCCCGTTAGCAGCGATGGAATTTCAGTCGGCGGTGGAGAGAGCTTGCTTTGATGCAGGAGGAGGAAGATTAGTGGCACCTGCGCAGCGCATGGTTGATTTTTGTGAAGGGAAATTTTCACGAACCATTAATTCAACTTCGTACCTGCCTGGTGTAAAATCGAGCGATTTAAAAGATGTACTTCCTGCATCCATTCTCAAACCATTACAAAAAGGTTTAATTGAATTCGGGAAAAAGATGAAAGGATACTATTCGAATGAAGCCATGTTAGTAGCAACAGAGTCGAGAACTTCATCTCCCGTTAGAATTCCCAGAGACAAAGAATCCTGCATGCATCCTCAAATTAAGGGACTTTTTCCTTGTGCAGAGGGTGCGGGATATGCAGGAGGAATTATTTCGGCTGCCATGGATGGTGAGAGATGTGCGGAGGCGAGTGTGCGGTATTTGGAGTCGATTTGACTATCTGGTGAGGCCATCTCCATTCATCAAACAACCTCCACTCCCATCTTTCCTAACTCAACAAAATAATTCGGAAAAGATTTTGAGACTGGACTGATGTCATCCAATACAACCGGTGTTCCTGACAAACCCAATAAACTTAACGCCATTACCATTCGGTGATCGTCGTAAGTATTAAAAATTGTTTTATCTAAAAATTCTTTGCGAATTCCTTTTCTTACTTCGAGTGAGTGATGGGTGATGGCAATTTCAGCTCCTGCCTTTTCGAGTTCGGTTTTTAGAGCAAGAAGTCGATTGGTTTCTTTGCCTATTAAAGTGGAGAGTCCGGTGAGTAACAATCTACGATTACTAACGGCTGCCATTACCGCAAATGCTTGAGCAAGGTCTGGTGTATTGGTAAAATCGTATTCAAGATCGCGAGTAGGAATTCTCTTGCCTTCTACTACCAATCCATCTTCCACTACTTTACATTCCACACCCCACTGTTGCATCCAATCTAACAATTTTTCATCACCTTGGAATGAATTTGATTTTAAATTTTTTAAATGAATGGATTGATTGGTTTTCAGAGCTGCCATCACAAAGAAAAAAACAGCTGCCGACCAATCTGCAGGAATTGTAAAATCAGTAACTTGATACGTTCCTTTAGAAACTTGCAAGCTAAATTCATTCTGAATTACATCTACACCGTATTGTTTCATTAACTGAATCGTCATTTGCACATACGAAAAAGAAACGGGTTGATCTATCCAGGAAATAATTAATCCAGCAGGAAGGTACGGAGCGATCAACAATAACGCAGAAATAAACTGACTGCTAATCGAAGAAGAAATTTCAATTTCATTTCCAGTCAGTGAACATGGATTTAATTTCAAAGGCGGAAATCCTTCTTTCTCTAAGTACTCAATCTTAGCACCTAAACTATTCAATGCATCGACTAAAGGTTTTATGGGTCGCTCAATTAAACGAGGAGAACCCGTCAATAGCGTTTCTTGTCCTTGCAAGCAACGTAATGCTAATAAAAAACGAAACGTTGTACCGCCTGCCTTGCAATCCTCAACTTCATATTTATTTTCAAGCAATCTTTTCAGTACTTGCGTATCATCGGCCTCCGACCAATTCATCTCGCCGAATCCAAACTTTCCCAATTCATGAATAAGCAATAAACGATTACTTACACTTTTAGAAGAAGGTAATTCTATTTTCGATTCAGCAAAACTTGCAGGAAATACAATTTTAGTTTCCATTTTTGTATTACCTAAAACTTTGCAAAGTGGTTCGAATTAATTCTTGAGGAACTTCCACATTCCAGGAACAGTGGCCAATAGCGGTAATCAAACTCATTCGAATAATACCGTTTGCATTTTTCTTATCGTATTGCATCCATTCTAGTAAATCATCAATAGAATAAGAATCGATATTCACTTTAGTCAAATGCTTTTCCAATACTTCTCGACATATTTTATTAATGGATGCATCCAATCCACCTAAACGAAACATCAATTCATTCTCGATAATCATTCCCATGGCAATTGCTTCGCCATGAGATAGTGGAGTTTTGTCAATTTTTAAACTTTCACTTTCGATTGCGTGTCCGACAGTGTGACCAAAATTCAAAACTTTTCTAAATCCATCTTCAAAAGGATCATCTTCCACCACTTTCAATTTCACGGCTTGAATTGAATACATCCTTGAAGTAAAATTATCTCTTGTACATCCATCTACAGAAAGCGTATCGAACAAACTTGCATCACCGATCAGTGCATGCTTAAAAACTTCGGCGCAACCATTCTTCCATTCTGCATCCGGCAATGTATTTAAGAAAACAGGATCACAAACGGTAGCTATTGGAAATGCAAAAGAGCCAATACGATTTTTATGATGATTCAAATCAATTCCATTCTTCCCTCCTAAACCTGCATCCACCATTCCCATTAAAGAAGTTGGAATATTCACAAAAGAAATTCCGCGCAAATACGTAGCCGCTACGAATCCACCTACATCACATACAACTCCGCCACCCAAATTGATAAGCAAATCATTTCTGCCCATCTTCATCTCTGTCATTTTTTGCCAGATGGA
>CAIXTT010000162.1 GCA_903922455.1 uncultured Bacteroidota bacterium
ACACAATAAGGTAAATCGATTTGACTTGCACCAGCTAGGGAGAATCCACCCGGATCAGGAGTAATAGAAATGCCTGTTCCACCTGGTGACGGACAGGCACCAGCGGTACCACCCACGGCAGCTCCACGCAAATCAGCATCCACAAAATTTCCTCCGGTTGCAGTCGCTTTTATATCATACGTCAACCAGAAATACGTAGTATCATATTCCAAATAAGCACAAGTTAAACCCCCGTTTACAAAATCTAAATTAGTACCGGGTACGGCAATCGTTTGTCCAAATCTACGAGCTGGATAATCATCTGTTCCTGCTGTTCCTGGAAAAGGAGATACATACGTAGTATCGAACTGAGTACTACCACCTGTATAATAAATTTTAGCATCATCAATATTTAAAATATTCGTAGTTCCGTTTGTATTCATCAATAAAGAATCGAGTTTAACTGCAGTAGATAGTGCACCATTTACGACGCCACAACCACTGGTTCCACCTACAATACAACGAACACCTACAATCATGTGATTGCTCACTCCTGTACCAACGGAGGCACCATTCTGTAAAAATAAATTAAATCTAACATCAGAGGCATTCGTTGCACTTGGATACGTATTTGTAGTTACACGATCCATGTAGATGTTATTTCCATCCTTACATACGCCCATGATAATAAAATAATAACGCTTTGCAGTATACGTTGCTGACGCTAAATCATAGGTGTATTGATTCCAAGAATTTGCAACAGCAGCTGCAGGAGCAGTTAAATAGTACCGTGATAATTTATTCGCTCCTAATGTATTTGACAACAACGTAGCACCACTGATAGAGGGTGATGTATTAATATAAACTCGAATATGATCGTCGGCAAGATTAAAACCATTATCACGATACATATAAAAACTAAACTGAGGATTTATTCCTCCGCTATTGCTAAAGTCAAATGGTTTTGTAATGATGATTGAGGTGTCATTATTAATTCCAGTAAATGAATTAAACATCATTAAGTTGGCACCTCCTAAAGGAGCAGCTCCTGGAGTTGGATTGGTTGCAGTAGCAACTGGCTGCAGCACGAATGCTCCGCTTACATTGGACGCATACTTTTGTTGTCTCCAACCTGGTGCTGGGAAAAGAGTAGTGCTTTCAAATGACTCTACTTGCTGAACCACTTGAGCAGTTCCTGTAGATGGCCATAAGGCACACAAAGCAATCCATATCGCAAAAATTGCTTTACTTAGCTTTTGAAATAGTATGTAGTTTTTCATCATCCTCATTCATTTTTTTGTTTTACTTGTTGGTTTTTTATGCCCTTAATCAGCATTCAAATAAGCGTTTGATGTAGACATTCTGAATTAATCATGATTTGTCTTCCTACTAATATCTATTATTTACACAATACACTGAAAAATCTTTATATTAACCTCTTAAAAGCTAGGGTAAACAGATGGAAATTAATGGTAAAAATAATAAGCTTTCGTAGAATTAGTTTTATACTTTGGGAACTTCAAAATTTGCTTGTGAAAAGATGCTCAATATACTTAATACCAACAAGTTAATTAATTACATTTTACAGGAAGTAAAACGGCATGAGCATGCTATTTTATTACACACTGGCTCTTATAAAGTTCCTTATCCAACTCATTTTGAGGTACTTAGTGGCTGGAATTCTTTAGATTTACTGGAGATTGAAGAAAATTCTACTTTAGATCAAATTGATGAATTCAAAGAAAAACATCAAGGTAAATGGATTTTTATTCATATCGCTTATGACCTAAAAAATAGTATTGAAAAAAGATTAACAAGCGAACATCAAGATCCGATTGAATTTCCATTGATGACCTTGTTTGTTCCTGAATTTGTTGGAATAATAAAGGGCGGAAAAAGTAAATTAGTTCAGCAACATCTCACAAAAAACACGATCACTGAAATACCAATTCCTGAAACAACCCTTATAGAAAATGTAAATGTCAAAACAGCAAAAACAATTTTAACTTTTCAAGATGATTTTATTTTTGAAGAAAAATACACAGCTGCCATAAACCAAATTCATCATCATTTAAAGCAAGGTGACATTTATGAAATCAACTATTGCTTACCTTTCCAAGGCAGGGGTAAAATTATTGATCCTGCTGAGTTTTGGTGGTCGATGCAAAGACAAAATCAAGCGCCTTTTTCGGCACTTTACCGTCACAAAAATTCTTGGTTGATGTGTTGTAGTCCTGAAAGATTTATGTGCAAGGAAAACGATAAAATTATTTCACAACCCATCAAAGGAACTAGTAAAAGAGATCAAGATCCTGCTTTAGATATATTACTGAAAACTCAACTTCAAAACAACAAAAAGGAACAAGCAGAAAATGTAATGATTGTGGATTTAGTTCGGAATGACTTAGGTAAAATTGCGCAAACAGGTTCGGTTCAAGTAGGCGAACTTTTTGGTGCCTACACTTTAAAATCAGTACATCAATTAATTTCAACGGTTAGTGCTACGATTAAAAACAATACTACTTTTTCTTCTATTTTGAAAGCTTGCTTTCCGATGGGTTCCATGACAGGAGCACCCAAAATTAGAGCGATGGAAATAATTGAAGAGCTGGAATTCTTTCAACGTGGCCTCTACTCCGGCTCTGTAGGCTATATCTCTCCAGAAGGAAACTTCGATTTCAATGTTGTGATCCGCAGCATACTTTATAATAGTTCAAGCGACATCTTTCTTTATCCTGCCGGTGGAGCTATTACCGCAAATAGTAGTATTGAAAAAGAATTTGAAGAGTGTTTGTTGAAAGCTCAATCCATGAAAACTGCACTAGCTAGCATTTAAAAAATTAGCGATAGCAACATTTTAGTAGCAGGAGGCACAAAAAAACCTAACTTTGTAGAGTGATACATTCCAAATTCGAACAGCAATTTCTGAATTACTGCCGCAAGAAATTAGGTCTCACCACTGAGTCTTCCATTTTACTTGCGGTAAGTGGTGGCCTAGATTCCATGGTGATGTTACATCTTTTTCATCGTTTACACTTCAACATTTCTGTGGCTCATTGTAATTTCAATTTACGCGGAATTGCATCCAAAGAAGATGAAAAACTTTGTGAAAGAATTTGCAAAACATTGGATGTACCGTTTTACCATCAAAAGTTTGAAACGAAAATGGCTGCAGAAGAAAATGGAATCTCCATACAAATGGTGGCCCGCGAACTTCGCTATGCTTGGTTTGATGAATTAACGAAAAAAAATAATTTCGACTTTGTAGCGACGGCCCATCATAGTAATGATCAATCAGAAACCATTTTAATAAATCTTATCTCTGGAAAAGGGGTAAGTAGTTTGCGAGGAATCCCATCCCAAAATAAAAAAACAATTCGACCGCTACTTTCATTTTCTAAAGAAGAAATTTTAGGGTATGCAGACGAAAACAATATTGAATGGAGAGAAGATGAAAGCAATGCTTCCATTGACTATCAACGAAATTATATTCGACACAAAGTCCTACCTATTTTGCAAGAATTAAATCCTTCGATACAGGAAAATTTAGTTCGTCTGGGAAATAGAATGGAAGAAATGAATTTTTTGGTTGATGAATATTCAAAAAGCATCCTCGAACCTTGTATTCAAAAGCACCCTGATTTCGTGGAAATCAATTTCAGTTCTTTCCTTCATCATCCATCAAAAAATTATTTGATTTGGTTAGCCTTAAAAGAATTCGGATTTGCAGGAAACAGCATTGATGATATTATTGCTGCTCTTCACGAACCTGGAAAAACATTTTATTCCAATCAATTTATTTTAAGGATTGATCGTGCGTCGTTCATTCTGGAAAAAATAAATGCTGATTTTACTTTTGAAGCAATGATTCCATCTTCATCACAAAAAATTAATTTACCGGGTGGTGAATTAACTTTTCAATCGACACCAAATGGTGAATTTTCCGAATCCATCATGGAGAAAAACACCGCCTTTATCGATGCTTCTCTCTTGCACTTTCCATTGGGTGTAAGGAACTGGAAAAACGGCGACAGTTTTTTTCCATTGGGGATGAATCAAAAGAAAAAACTAAGTGATTATTTTATTGATAAAAAATTACCTATTCATCAAAAAAACAAAAAACTATTATTGATGAATGGGGAAGATATTGTGTGGATCTTAGGTGATCGACTTGATCATCGTTATCGGATTACAACCAATACTACTTCGGTATTAAAAATGAAATGGGAAGTTTATGAATAATGAAATAAAATTTAAAGAAGTGCATTACCTCGGACGAAATTATTATGGATTATCGAGAAGAATGGTGATGATGATTTTTTGCTTCATTGCACATTTTTACAGTGAAGAAAAAGGAAGTATTGATGGAGTATTTTTTATAGTAGGAAATGTTATCCTACTATTAAGTGCTGTGCTTTGGTTCATCCCCTATTACACGATCGAACTAAAGAATAATGCCCTTCATCTCATTTCATCCAGAAAGAAAGAAGTAAGTCTGCCATTAAATGTCATCACGCATGTGGAAATTGGAATTTACAATCGCTATCATTTGAACAATCCTGTTTTCAATGTTTTGAATGAAGACGAATATCAATTTTACTCAGAAGGCCGTAAAGCATTGCTTCTCAAGCTCGAGGGCGGAAACAAGTTTAGGATTGGCATGAAGAGTCCCGAAATCTTATTCACAGAAATTAAAAAATCTATTCCGTAAACAAGAAGTGCGTTCTGAGTTTCGTTTACTTTTGCAGAACCATTAAACAAATAATAAAAAAAATACATGCAAAGAGGTCCCATTTCAGAATTCATGATAAAGCATTATCGCCATTTTAATGCTGCGGCGATGGTGGATGCTGCAAAAGGTTATGAGCAACATTTGCTCGAAGGCGGAAAGATGATGATCACGTTAGCGGGAGCGATGAGCACTGCTGAACTTGGAATTTCACTTGCAGAAATGATACGTCAAGGCAAAGTAGATATTATTTCCTGCACGGGTGCGAATTTAGAAGAAGACATTATGAATTTGGTGGCGCATTCACATTACAAACGTGTTCCGAATTATCGTGACTTGAGTCCACAGGATGAATGGGATTTATTAGAGGGAGGATTCAATCGTGTTACTGATACATGCATTCCTGAAGAAGAAGCATTTCGTCGAATTCAAAAGCACATCTTTAAACAATGGAAAGGAGCGCAAGACAAGGGCGAACGTTATTTTCCACATGAGTACATGTACAAAATGTTGTTGAGCGGTGAGATGGAGCAGTATTATGAAATTGATCCGAAGAACAGTTGGATGATTGCTGCTGCGGAGGCTAATTTACCGATTATTGTTCCGGGATGGGAAGATTCTACGATGGGAAATATTTTCGCTTCCTATTGTATCAAGAAAGAATTAAATCCATCTACCATGAAAAGTGGAATTGAATACATGACTTGGTTGGCCGATTATTACATTCAAAATTCGGGTGGCAAAGGCATTGGTTTCTTTCAAGTAGGCGGAGGTATTGCAGGAGATTTTCCAATTTGTGTAGTGCCGATGTTATATCAAGATATGGAGATGCACGACATTCCATTTTGGTCGTATTTTTGTCAGATCAGCGATTCTACTACCAGTTACGGATCATACAGTGGAGCGGTACCTAATGAAAAAATTACGTGGGGAAAACTAGATATCAAAACACCTAAATTCATTATTGAATCGGATGCAAGCATTGTGGCACCGTTGGTGTTTGCATGGTTATTGAAATGGTAGACAACCATTAACTTGACTACAAGAAATAAAAAAATTAAAACAGCAAAACACATCAGACCTTGTCAGATTCTTTAGTTATCATACCTACTTACAACGAGAAGGAGAACATCGGCAAAATGATCCGAACGGTGATGCAATTGCCTCATCCTTTTCATTTGTTGATCATTGATGATAACTCAAGAGATGGTACTGCACAAATTGTAAAAGGGTTATTAGGAGAATATCCTGATCGATTATTTATTGAAGAAAGAAGCGGGAAATTAGGGTTAGGCACGGCTTATATTCATGGATTTAAATGGGCATTGAATAAAAATTATGCTTACATTTTTGAGATGGACGCTGACTTTTCACATAATCCTGAGGATTTAGTTCGATTGTATCGAGCTTGTTCGGAAGAAGGGAATGATGTAAGCATAGGCTCTCGATACATCACCGGAGTTAACGTAGTAAATTGGCCGATGGGAAGAGTGATGATGTCCTACTTTGCTTCGATGTATGTTCGAAACATAACGGCAATGCCTATCCGTGATACTACAGCTGGATTCAAATGCTATTCAAGAAAAGTTTTAGAAGTTATTGATTTGAACAAAATAAAATTCACGGGTTATGCTTTCCAAATTGAAATGAAATTTGCAGCATGGCGGCTTGGATTTAAATTAAAAGAGGTGCCTATCATCTTCACCGATCGTAGTGAAGGACAAAGTAAGATGAGTGGAAGTATTTTTAGTGAAGCGATTTTTGGAGTGTTGGCTATGAAAATAAAAAGTTATTTTCACAACTACCGCAAAGTTAACGCTTAAACGTACTTCTCGCCTTTCTGTAACTTCACATCATTTACAAATTGACGAATCATTTGTTCATCCGTTTTTTTACAAACCAATAAAATATTATCCGATTCCACCACGATATAATCATCGAGTCCTTGTAAGACCACGAGTTTATCCTTCGGCATATTTACAACACAATTTGTAGTATCGTACAACATCACATTTTTACCAACAATTGCATTTGCATTTTCGTCGTGCTTCACATGTTCGTACATAGAACCCCATGTTCCCAAATCACTCCATCCAAATTCAGAACTCATCACGTGAACATTCTTCGCTTTTTCCATCAATCCAAAATCGATCGAAATATTTGGGCATTGTTCGTATGCAGATTTGATAAATTCGTCTTCAGCAGGTGTATCATAAACATCGACACCTTCTTTAAAGATGGCCGACATTTCAGGTAGATGTTCATCGAATGCGGATAAGATTGATTTTGCATTCCAAATAAAGATTCCCGCATTCCATAAAAATTCACCTGTTTGCAAGAAGAACTTCGCCATTTCCAGGTTTGGTTTTTCGGTGAACGTTTTCACCTTTGAAATCTTATTCTTTTTTTCCTTCTTATCATCAATAAACTGGATATAACCATATCCTGTATCGGGTCGAGAAGGTTTTATTCCGATGGTTAACAACACATCATCATCCTTTGTAAACTTCAAGCAACTTGATACTGCATCTGTAAATGCTGCTTCATTTAAAATTACATGATCACTTGGTGCAACCACGATATTTGCATTCTTATTGCGCTTATAGATTTTGCTAGCTGCATAAATCACACATGGAGCGGTATTACGACGCAAGGGTTCGCCGAGTACTTGATCGGGATTTAAGTATGGCAATTGCTCCAATACTTTCTTCTTATGATCGGCATTCGTAACGATGATGATATTTTCCTTAGGACAAATTTTCAAAAAACGATCGCAGGTTTGCTGTATCAACGATTTTCCGATACCGAGAACATCAAGAAATTGTTTGGGGGTTTCATTACGACTCATGGGCCAGAAACGGCTACCTACGCCGCCTGCCATGATTACACAATAATTATTATTCATAGAGAAACAATTTAAAGAGATTAAACAATACTAATCTTGCCGCAAAACAAGTAAAAAAATGCATGCTATCCTTCGATAAATCGACAAGAAGGGCGAATAGCATGAGTGATAGGCTTAATTTAATGCTGAAAGAGCTGATCGGAGTAATGAAAGCACCTCTGGAATTCCTTCTGTCTTACAGGTACCAACCGATAATCGATACCAAGAATTATCTTGATCGGCACCAAAAGCAGTAAAAGGCACAATAGCCAACTTCGCTTTATCGAGTAAATAAGAAGCAACTTCCTGATTCGTTTTTAACAGATTACCATCTTCCGTTTTCTTACCCACCAAATCGAATTGCAATGTCAGATAAATAGCACCACGAGGTTCGATGCACTGTACGGCAAATCCCTCCTTCTTCAATTCACAAAATCCTTGATACAAGGATTGCAATCGCTGATGAATCTCCGATTTAAAATCAACTAAATATTCTTCAACCGCTTTCTCATTTTCCAAAAATTTTGCGGTAGCCATTTGTTCAGGTTTTGGCGACCATGCTCCAATATGACTTAAAATCGCCTTCATTTTATCCATTAAAAAAGCGGGACCCATGGCCCACCCTACTCGAACGCCTGTAGCTGCAAAAGATTTTGAAATCCCATCAACATAAATTGTAAAGGGTCTCATTTCTGGTCGCAACGATACAGGATCCACATGTTTATTTTCACCGTACAACAACGCTCCATATATTTGATCGTACATAACGTACAATGGTTTTTCGTTTTCACCACGTCGAGCATTTTCTTCCAATACACAATCGCAAATTTCTTCCAATTGATTTTTAGTGAAGACGGTACCTGTGGGATTCTGTGGGGAGCAAAGCGCTAATAAAGTAGCACCTTTTACATGAGGCAATATTTCGGTTGCTGTAGGCATGAAATTATTTTCATGCGTGCAAATCACTTGAATACCTTCTGCGCCGAGTAAGTGACAATAGTGATTATTATTCCAAGAGGGAATCGGATAAATTACTTTATCACCTTTATCGAGTATGGTATTATAAATGGCATAGATGATAGGTCGGGCACCTCCGGCAATGAGCACTTCTGCTGGAGAATAATCTAAATTATAAAGTCTTTTATTCCATGATGAAACGGCGGCGCGCAAATCAGGCATTCCGTTCGCCATGGGATAATTGGTGAGATGATTTTTATATGCTGTTATGATTTCATCTTCTAATTCTTGAGGAATGGGAAAGATGAAAGGATCGAAATCACCAATTGTAAAATTGAAAACTTTTTCTCCATTCTTAATTCTTTCACTTACTTCATTTCCCAACTTAATGATTTCGGAACCAATTAAGTTTTCCGCCATGTGCGAAACGGGGAATTTTACTTCTTTTTGCAAGGTATCTGACATGAGATTTCTACTGATTTACAAACCTACTAAAAAGCAGAGATAAAATACTACTCCAAGTTTGCAATATTCATAAGTTATGTTGGCTGTTAATAAGCCCTTCCTCATCGTGGAAAAGTCATGCCCAATACTTGTCAAAAGCAAGGAAAAAAACCATTACTTTGACTTCTATGAGGTCCATTTTATCTATTTCAATTGTTTTAGTACTAACTGCCTGTTTCAGAGCAGATGCGCAATCTCCAACGATGAGCGATAGCAGTATGAAAGAAACGCTGACTAGGGCGGTTCAAGGCTGGAAAGAGGGCAAGGCAAAAGATGCATTTATTTCATTGGATAGCATTAACGAACAATTAGTGAGTGCTGAAAATGCCAATACAAAAATCAAAGCATCGGTTTGGACCGCTAATTATTTGATGGCTCAGCGTAAGAATAAACCGGCCTCCTCATTTTTAGATAGTGCATTAAGATGGGCAGAAAATACGCATCAATATGATGAATTAATTAAAGTATATGAAACCTATTCGGATTGGCATCTTGCTGTTGGAAATCCAAAGACGGCAATTATAGCTAAAGAAGCTGCTTGGACAATTAAGGATAGTATTTCCAAAAGTATTTTGTTGGTGCAGATGGATTCACTGCAAAACATTTTAAATTCCATCGAACAAGAAAAAAAGTTAACTAAAGAAAACAGCGATGCAAATGATAGTATGATTAGTCAGAAATATGAAAAGCTAACTAATTTAGTATACATCTTGGGTGGAGTAATTGCTGTTTTAATAATTATCATTTTCATGATGAATGGGAATCTACAACGCTTACGAAATCTTCCTCCAAGTCCACTCCCCGACGCTACGCTTTCACAACCACGTACCAAACAAACGGTAAGTACTCGAGAAAAGACAGAAGAAGTTGAAATAATTCAAGAACAAAAGAAAGAAGTTATTACTACAACTCCTGTTGTTGAAGCAAAATCAGAAACAAAATCAGAAGCCCCTTCTAAAGCAGAAAAGAAAGAACAACAAATTTCCAATGCGATAAAAGAGACCACTTCGAAACTTGCAGAAGTCGAGTTAGTATTAATTAAGGCTGATGTATTAGCGAATTATAAGAATGGGGAATCGAAGCCCATTCGAAATTTACTGAATGAATACATGGCGCAGTTGCCATTCATCATGAAAACGCTGGATGATGCCATTACGTTGAATGAGAAAGAATCGATTATAAATTCGTTGGAGCATCTTAAAACATACATCGTATCTTTTGGAATGCAAAGCACGATGACACTCATCAATGAGATTGAAAAGGAAGCAGAGTCGGAGAAGGTTGCAAAGTTGTTATCTAGAGTTTTTCAGGTGAGAAATCATTGCCGAAGAGCAGCGGATGAAGCGAAATCTTTGTTGGAGAAAGTGAGTTAGTTTTTACGAATGAAATTATAGTTTAATTTAATTTGTCGTACGCTTTTAGGGGGCTGCTGGCCCTGCAGTACTCCACTTCCCCGAAGTACCTCGCGTTGCTTTGACTACGGGGTTCCGTTCCGACCTCAGGGTAAACTTCTGGCTTCTTGACACTAGAAGTTAGAAATCAGATTTTAGTTAGAACCCCAGCGGGGTTCAACCTCATTAGCGTAGCGATTTCCTCAAATCAACCCAACCCCAGCGGGGTTGAACATCTCGATCTGTTTTCAACGAAAATCATTGTTGTTATTGACAATATATAAGAACGAAAAATTATATTTTTTTACAAATAAAATTGAATACCGAATTAAAAATGGTTCGAAATAATATCGGTCAGGCTCTCGATGGCTGTTCAACCCCTATGGGGTTGGGGATATTATACTATTTGCTTTGCTAATTAGGTTGAACCCCGCTGGGGTTCTTTCTCTATTTCAAATTATTTTGACATCATTTTAGGTTGAAAATATACAACGCAATCAATTCTTCATTTTTCAAAACAATTTTAAATAAATGGAAAATAAATTTACAAAACGATTCCTAAAGAATTTTTCTTAAACCACGGAGGACGCGGAGATGGCACAGAGGAACACGGAGATACTTTTCACCGAAGAAGACTTTTTCAAAAAATAGCACAATCAAATTTGCCCCAACAAACTTGTGTTCTCTGTGAAAAAAACTTTGTTCCCTTTGCGATAAAATTTATCGTAGCGCAGCCTTGGCGCCTTGGCGTCTTTGCGAGAAAATATATACTAGCGTAGCCTTAGCGACCAGATGTTGGTCGCGTTTAGGTCTTCAGATTTTTTATCACTAGAGAAATAAATGGCCACAACAGTACTTAATAGTTGTTACGGATGAAATTAGAGATGAATTTAAAAATCTATGTTCATTTATAAAGGCTCAAAAAATTTCTCGCAAAGACGCAAAGACGCAAAGAAAAATCGTACAATTGTTGAATGTAAAAAACACTACTTACTATTCAATAGCTCCAGCATTAACTTTTCCACTTCTTCTGAATTCCATTTGGATTCGATGTTGTCGAGTGCCATTACTTTCTTCATGATGGATTCTTGGCGTTGACCTTCGCGCAGTGCTTCGCTGTAGCGGATATCGGGGGAGAACGTTACCATAGTATACAGGGGGGTCCACTTTTGAGGATACTTAGTGCTGAACCATGCTTCGATTTTTTTCTGAAGAAGAAATTCTTTTTGTCCTACTTTATCACGCATTTCGATAAAATTCGAGAGCGCCAAATCTGCAATGGCATCACTATCGGGTTTACGCGACGCTTCAAATTCATGGAAGATCGTTTTCCAATCTTCCCCGTGTGCGTCCATGAGTTGATCGAGCACCACACAATCTTCAAATCCGCAATTCATTCCTTGTCCGTAGAAAGGAACGATAGCGTGTGCTGCATCACCTACTAACAGTAATTTATCATCGTAGCTCCAAGGGAAACAACGAATGATGCCGAGTGAAGCTGTTGGATTTTCAAAATAATCGGTTTTCAATGAAGGCATCAAGGGAACGGCATCGGGAAACGTTTTCACGAAGAATTCCATCATCTTTTCTTCGGTTGTGAGCGAGTTAAAAGAATATTCGCCATCAAAAGGAAAAAACAAAGTGCAAGTAAATGACTTATCCATATTAGGCAATGCGATTAACATGAAAGAACCTCTCGGCCAGATATGAAGTGCTGTTGGATCCATGGCGAAATCACCTTCTGGTGTTGGCGGAATAGTTAGTTCCTTATAACCGTGTTCGAGGTACTGCTGTGAATACTGAAACCGATCGGTAGATAATTGCAATTGCAAACGTGCTGCGGAACCAGCACCGTCAGATGCAATTAAATAATCCGAATACATTTCAGTTTGACTTTGGGTTTCGAAATGCGTAAAAAACGCTTTCCCTTTTTTCAAATCGACACCTGTACAAGATTCGTTGAAGAAAATTTCCACGCCATTTTTTTCGGCGAGGTCCATCAACACACAATTCAATCCACCGCGAGAAACGGAATAAATAGCTTGACCTTCCTTTCCGTAAGGTTGATAGCTCAATGAACTATCGACGCCATGCATGATACGCCCATTCATAGGCAGAGCTACTTTACGTACTTCATCGGCGACCCCTACTTTCTCCAGTCCTCTCCAACCTCTATCGCTCAATGCTAAATTGATAGAGCGACCAGCGCTAATTCGATTAGTACGTAAGTCGGGGCGACGCTCGTACACAGAGACTTTATAACCGCGCTTTGATAGGTAGATGGAAAGAAGTGATCCGACTAAGCCGGAGCCGATGAGTGTGAATTTTTTCATAGTGGTGGTAGGAGGTAAAAATAATCAATTTGCGAAGGAAAAGGGCTCAATCCAAATAAAATCTTTCTAACGACTATGCTTTATGGAACGCTGATCTGTTATGATTATTAAGATTTATTATGATCAACCATCGTAAAATCAAGCTGCTAATTTTGAACGCGGATAAAACGGATTA
>CAIXTT010000163.1 GCA_903922455.1 uncultured Bacteroidota bacterium
GCAGAAGTGATTCGTGTAAATATTGAGTGCGATTTTAATCCTTACGTAAAAAAGTAATTTTTTTTCAGTGGGATGGGTTGATTTACATTAAGTGCTTATCAGCATAAAAAATAATTTTTTCCTTGTGTCCTCATCGATGACCTATGTAATGCCTAATAACAATTTGATTGTACTATTTTATATGTAGCGTCCGTATAATTTTTTAAGTTTGTGCATTATTCGATTTGATGAAGGAATTTAAAACAGAGCAGGATACAACTACCCCTCTCACTAATTCAGTGACGACTGGGTTGACTATAGATTCAAGCGCTGCTCCGGTTAAAAATGTTTTTCGCTTTCAAGATGAAGATGAGGCCGTCAGTCTACTAAAGGAAGATTCCGTTGTTCAAGTGTCTAAATCGCTGCAGGGTCCACGCATTTTTCAAGGCCATTTACTGCGTCCCCAACACCCCAGCGCCCAACCACTCACCAATGAAATTGGCGATTGGTTCACCCTTTCTTTGATCGTTTTAGTAGCCTTATTTACTTGGTTCCGCTTCTTCTACTATCGCATCTTTCGCCAACTTTATACTGCATTTTACAATTTCACCACTACCAACCAAATTGTTAGAGATGAAAGTGTCTTATTGCAGCGTGCCTCTCTCATTTTATCGATGATTTCCTATATGTTGATGGGTTTATTCTTGTATCAAATAAGTATTTTTTTGGATTGGGATATGGGTGTTTTACAAGGAGGACTCATCCGATTCGTCTTTTTATCTCTTTCCGTTGCTATTGCCTATTCGATAAAAATGATTCTATTGAGGTTCCTGAGTACTGTTTTTGACCTTGAAAAACCAGTCGCATTGTACATTTTTAATGTCTTTTTGATGATCATGATGATTGGCCTTTTATTATTGCCAATCAATATCTTACTCGCCTACGGACCCCTTCAATACCGTCATTGGATTCTATTAATAGCAGTAGGGATTATAGCACTTCTTTTCGTGTACCGAATCGTTCGAGTCATTGGAATTTGGTCAGGAATTCCAGGATTCTCTCTATTTTATTTGTTTTTGTACCTTTGCACATTCGAAATCGCCCCTCTACTGATCATTTGGAAAATGACTGGGATGTAGGGCAATGACGAATGAAGTTTGGGAATTACCACATTTATCAACGACCCTTGAAAGTAAAGTCCATACTAGTTACACAGCCGAAGCCAGAGTCAGAGAAGTCGCCTTATTATGATCTAGCGAAAAAGCACAACCTGAAAATCGATTTCAGACCCTTTATTCATGTAGAGGGAATTGCTGCTAAAGATTTTCGCAAGGACAGAATAAACATTGCCGACCACACCGCTGTCATCTTGACCAGTCGCCACGCGGCCGATCACTTCTTTCGTATATGCAATGAAATGCGTATTACGAATATGGAGGAGCTGAAGTATTTTTGTATTTCAGAGTCAACAGCATTTTATTTGCAGAAGTACATCACTTTCCGCAAGCGCAAAATATTTAGCGGCAAGCAAAATATTAATGACTTATTGGAAGTATTAAAGAAACATAAGAAAGAAAGATTTTTATTGCCCTGCTCCGACATTGCCAAAGAAGAAATTGCAGACGCCTTGAATGCGCATGGTATTATGTTCACCAAGTCGACCATCTACCGAACCGTTTGTTCCGATTTAAGTGATTTGGCAGATGTGAAGTATGATATGTTGGTGTTCTTTAGTCCGGCCGGAGTCACTTCTCTCTTCAAAAACTTCCCCGATTTTAAGCAAAATACAACCCTCATTGCAGCTTTCGGGTCGCAAACATCCCAAGCCGTTGTGGAAGCAAATCTTCGTCTCGATATTCAAGCACCAGTTCCCGAAGCCCCATCCATGACAATGAGCATTGAGAACTACTTGAAAAAGAATAAATAACCATCGCTCAAATCCGTTGAGCAACCCTTTCCTAACCTGGCCCTCTTCTAATCATTAATCCGTTGCCGCGCCCGGTCATGATGCCTTCATTTCCTCTTCCGTCGAATTCTTTCTCGTTTAACGAAAAGTTAAAGAGCAGGAAAATATTGGATGCACTTTTCACTGAGGGGAAAGTCCTGCACGGAGGCCCTGTTCGTTTGCTTTTTATGGTTCAGCCTTATGCCGATGATTTCCCAGTAAAAATGGCAGTTACAGCTCCGAAAAGAGCGATGAAGTTCGCCCACGACCGCAACCGAATGAAACGCCTCATGCGGGAGGCATATCGAATCAATAAACATGATCTCATCCAGTACTGCCATCAAAAGAAAATAGGCTTAGCCATATTGTTCATTTCTCGGTGCAATACACCTCTAGATTATAACGTTACTCAAGAGAAAATAATCCTACTTTTGAAGCTGATTATTCAAGACTATGAAAAAAGTACTAAGTAAATTCTTTCTTGCCTTGATTGCTTTTTATAAAAATGCGATTTCACCATATTTAGGACCTGCCTGCCGTTATACTCCTACCTGTTCGGAATATGGCGCAGATGCCATCAAAAAATATGGTCCATTCAAAGGCGGTTGGCTCGCCATTAAACGAATTCTGTCTTGTAACCCTTGGGGTGGCCATGGTTATGATCCCGTTCCCTAATATGAATTATGAAAGAAAAAATTTCTAAAAATTTACGTCGCTTCCGAATTTACATTCTTGCTCTTGTGGTGGGGATGGGTTTGTATTCGTTTAAAAGTGCAAACGATAATTTCTTCGAGCTAAGTCGTAACCTCGATATTTTCACAACGGTACTTCGTGAACTCACGGTGTATTATGTGGATCCCACCGATCCGAAATTGTTGGTGGAGGAATGTATCAATTCTATGCTCGAAAGCTTAGATCCATACACGCAATTTATACCTGAAGATGATGCAGAAGATTATCGTTTCATCACTACAGGACAGTACGGTGGTATTGGTGCATTGATTGGCCAGCGTGGAGAAGATGTAATCATCACCGATCCGTACGAAGGTTTTCCTGCACAAAAATCTGGATTACAAGCAGGCGATATCATCCGGGACATTGATGATAAAGCAGTGAAAGGAAAAAAGTACGATGAGATCTCAAAAATGTTAAAAGGGCAACCGAATACGCCCATCTCCATAAAAGTAGAACGTAAAGGATCTGCAGAACTAGTTGCATTGAAGTTAATGCGTGAAGAAATTACAATTAAAAACGTTCCTTATTACGGAGTAACGGATGATCAGTTCGGATATATACGTCTGGGTAGTTTTACTGATTACGCTGGACAAGAAATGAAA
>CAIXTT010000164.1 GCA_903922455.1 uncultured Bacteroidota bacterium
AGAAAATCAGGGTCGTGGCGATACTTTTCATATGTCGCTCTTAATTCATCAAGCGCCTCAATTAAAGTTTCTGCGACAAATACACCGCCAAATTGACCAAAATGGCCTTTTTCATCTGGCATATCATACGGCTGCATCTTGAGTTTCCTTTATAAATGCTTGAATTTTAAGAGAATTTTTAATACCTTTTGATTCTTCAACGCCACCACTGACATCAACTGCATAAGGCTTCACTTTCTTTATAGCTTCTTTTACATTGTCCACATTAAGACCGCCCGCTAATACAATTGGTTTAGAGAGTGAATGGGGAATTAAATTCCAATCAAATGTTTGGCCTGTTCCACCTTTAAGGCTCTCATGACAAGCATCAAGCAATAACGCTTCCGCATCATAAAAATCCTTGGCATATTGTAACAAATCTACTGAAGACGAAACTGCAACTGCCTTGATATAGGGAAATTTGAATTGTCTGCAAAAATCAGGCGTTTCATCGCCATGAAACTGTAAAACATTCACTAATCCAGATTGAATCGCCTCTTCTATTTCAGCAGGATCGGCATTTACAAAAAGGCCGACTTTAGTCACAAATGGAGACAGCTCCTTAGCAATCACTTTGAAAGCATCTAAAGCAATGTAACGTGGACTTTCTTTATAAAAAACGAAGCCCAGCGCATCACAACCTGCCCTGACAGAAGCTTTTGCATCATCCAAGCGAGTAATGCCACAAATTTTAGTACGTGTTCTCAATGTCAAATCAATTCAAGATGAAAGATATTCATTATAAGGATTAACGATCTTGGCATAAATGATTATTGTCAAAAATATTGACAGTTCGGCGCATAAAAGGAAAAGCGTAGCGCGCGTCATAATCTACACCAGACAAATAAAGACCATCAGGTGAAAATGTAGGAGGTGATTTTGTTCTGTCTTTTGATAACAACAGTTCTTCAATATAGTTGCTTGGGTAATTTCCTTTACCAATATACAAAATAGCTCCCATCATGTTTCTTATTTGGTGGTGAAGAAAGCCATTCGCTGAAAACTTAAAGAGATAAAAGGGATGGTAGTTTGTAAGAGATATTCGAGACATTGTTCTCACTGGACTTTTAGCTTGGCACTCAGAGGATCGAAACGCACTAAAATCATGCTCACCTTCAAAATACTGAATAGCTTCCTTCATCTTTTTGAAATCAAGCTCATCATGAATCCATCCTGCCTTATTAGCCCATAAGGCAGAAGAGAAAGAAGCGTTATAAATTAAATACTCATAATGACGTTGTGAGGCTGAATATCTCGCATGAAAAGTATCATCCACCTCCTTTGCCCATAACACTCGAATAGATAATGGCAAGAAGGCATTAACACCCCTTACCCATGCGGTGATCGGTCTATGAATTTTAGTTTCGAAATGAACCATTTGAACGAGCGCATGAACACAAGCATCTGTTCGACCCGAAGCATATGTATCCAATTTTTCTAGCGCAATACTTTCAAGCGCTTTTTCAATTTCGCCTTGGATAGAAT
>CAIXTT010000165.1 GCA_903922455.1 uncultured Bacteroidota bacterium
GGAAATGCCCGGATACGAGAGTGATCGCAACCGCTTGTTTCAATATGATTTTGATTCCAAGAAGAAAGGAGAAGTACTATCGAATTTTGATTATCCTGTGAACCATATGAGTTGGACGGCGGATGGGAAATCGATTGTGTTCACTGCTTCAAAAAATGCTACTAAACAAATTTTCATGTTTGATACGCAAGCAAAAGCGGGCGCTGAATTAAGACAAATCACCAACGAACAAGTTGACTACAATGATTTGTGTGTATGGGGAAGCGCTAAAACATTAATGATTATTGCAAGTCGAACGGACATGATCAGTCCTCAAGATTTATACAATGTAGATGTGAAAGCAGGAACTGCAAAGATGATCACCAATGTAAATGAGAAATTATTGGCTCCTGTTAAAAAATGTACAGTTGCAAAACGTATGGTGAAGACGAGCGACGGAAAAGACATGTTGGTGTGGGTGATTTACCCGCCCGATTTTGATGCAAATAAAAAGTATCCAACATTATTGTATTGTCAGGGTGGACCACAAAGTGTCGTGAGTCAGTTTTATAGTTTCCGATGGAATTTTAGTTTGATGGCTTCGCAAGGTTATATTATTGTGGCACCTAACCGTCGCGGCTTACCGTCGTTTGGTGAAGAGTGGAATGATCAGATTGGTGGTGATTGGGGCGGACAAGTAATGACAGATTTATTGTCTGCAATAGATGATGTAAGCAAAGAGCCCTATGTAGATAAAGACAAATTAGGAGCTGTTGGAGCAAGCTTCGGAGGGTATTCCGTGTATTGGTTGGCGGGACATCACAACAAGCGTTTCAAAACATTTATATCGCATTGCGGAGTATTCAATTTAGAATCGGAATACTTGGCTACAGAAGAAATATTTTTTGCACATAAAGACATGGGTGGAAATCCGTGGGATAGTCCAAGACCCAAAAGTTTCGATGAGTTCTCTCCGAATAAATACATCAAGAATTGGGACACTCCTATTTTAGTAATTCATAACGAAAAAGATTTTCGTGTTCCGTTAAATCAGGGAATGGAAGCTTTTACAGCTGCGCAATTGAGAAATATTCCGAGTCGATTTTTGTATTTCCCTGACGAAGGTCACCATGTATTAAAACCTCAAAATGGTGTATTATGGAATCGAGTGTTTTTTGAATGGTTGGCGAGAACTTTAAAATAAAAGAAATAAATTAGTATACGGATTGAATGGGATGAGATAAATATTTCATCCCATTTTTTATTTTCATAGCTAATGCCAATCTAATAAAATTCAAAAACAAATAATGAATGAATTTATGTTGAGCTAATGCTAATCGTATAGGCTTTTTTAAGGAGACAAATCTTTTCGATATAGCGCAAAGATTCTCGCAGAATTTCTTCGCTAATTTTCGCGCAAAGGCCAAAGAAGGCGAAAAGTTTACTCGCAAAGATTTCTATGGTTAATTCCAAATTCAAACTTATAAATATAATTATCAAATCGAAAAAGTAAGTGTTATGTGCTAATTCTACATTTTAAAGTGAATCAAAGTTTTCATTCTACTAATTCTTCTTCGCTAATTTTTCTCGCAACCCTCGGCAAGCTCAGGTTAAAAAGGCGCAGAGGCGCA
>CAIXTT010000166.1 GCA_903922455.1 uncultured Bacteroidota bacterium
AGCACCGAAGCGTTTAAAAATTATCGCCCTTCATTAAAACAACGAATGGTTAATTTACCATTTATGTTGCGTGTACTTTCCATGTCATTATTGGTGGTAGCCTTGTCTCGACCACAATCTTCCTCTCGTGCATCGAATGTAAAGACAGAAGGAATTTCGGTAGTCATTGCTCTGGATATTTCTTCGAGTATGTTGGCAGAGGATTTTAAACCGAATCGAATTGAAGCCGCAAAAAAAGTTGCCATAGAATTTATTGAGGGGCGCCCTAATGATTTAATTGGCTTGATCATCTTTAGTGGTCAAAGTTTTACGCAGTGTCCGCTTACTTCTGACCATGCTGTGCTAAAAAATTTATTGAAGGATATTAAATCGGGGATGGTGAAAGATGGTACGGCCATCGGTGAAGGATTGGCTACTTCGGTAAGTAGCTTGAAAGAAGCACCTACAAAAAGTAAAGTCGTGGTTTTAATTACTGATGGTGTAAATAATTCAGGTTCCATCGCTCCACTAACTGCCGGTGAGATCGCATTGACGTTTGGTGTTCGAGTATATTCGGTAGGGGTAGGAACGCGTGGAATGGCTCCTTATCCCGTTCAAACATTGTTTGGGGTTCAATATCAAAATATGGAAGTGCAAATTGATGAAGATCTTTTGACAGCTGTTGCAGAGGCTACGGATGGACGTTATTATCGTGCTGTAAATAACAGGAGATTGGAAGCCATTTTTGCGGAGATTGATAAGTTAGAAAAATCGAAAATTGAAATCACGGAGTTCAAACGCTACACAGAAGAATATTTCCCTTTTACTTTAGTTGCTGGATTCCTTTTCATGCTTGAATTAATATTACGTTACGCATGGTTGCGTAGTCTACCATAACCAAATTGAAATGTTTAGATTCGAACATCCACAAATGATATACCTCTTCGCCGTTTTACCGGTGTTGATTTTCCTATACTATGCGATGAAGAAGTGGAAGAAGAAAGCGATGAAGTCGTTTGGTGATGCGGCATTAATTCGTCGACTAAATCCACAAACTTCCGTCTCTCGTCCGGGAATGAAATTTTCATTAGTGTTTATGGCAATGCTTTTCCTCATTGCAGGAATTTGCGGACCCTTGATCGGATCACGTTTAGAAGAAGTAAAAAGAAAAGGTAGTGATATCATCATTGCGTTGGATGTATCCAATAGCATGCTCGCTACCGATATTAAACCAAGTCGTTTAGAAAGATCGAAGCAAGCCATTTCAAGATTAATTGATCGTTTAGAAGGAGATCGTATTGGAATTGTGGTCTTCGCCGGTGAAGCCTATGTTCAATTGCCCATCACCACCGATTATGGTGCTGCTAAAATGTTCATCTCAACCATCAATACACAGATGCTCCCCACCCAAGGCACTGCGATTGGTTCAGCCATTGACTTAGCTCGAGAATCGTTTACTGATACTACCAAAAAACATTCGGCTATCGTAATAATTACTGATGGAGAAAATCACGAAGACGATGCCATCAAGGCAGCGAAGGAAGCGGCCGATGCTGGCATCAAAGTATTTACTATTGGGATGGGATCACCCGAAGGTGGACCCAT
>CAIXTT010000167.1 GCA_903922455.1 uncultured Bacteroidota bacterium
GGGAATCATCGTACATCTAAATTAGGCGTTGGCGACGAGCGGGAGGGCGAAACCAGAAGCTATCAGTATGGCGATGATATGGCGGTGATTAATATGACCGAAAGTCTAAAAAATGCACAAATCAACCACGGAATAAATGATTTACAGTTAACCGAAAATGATTTGATTGTAGAGGAATCAAAACACAAAGCTCAAATGAGCACTGTGTTGATGATTGACATCAGTCACTCGATGATCCTCTACGGCGAAGATAGAATTACTCCGGCTAAAAAAGTAGCTATGGCTCTGGTAGAGCTCATTCATCGGAAATACCCAAAAGATACTATTGATATTATTGTGTTTGGCGATGAAGCATGGCCCATACAAATAAAAGATTTGCCGTATTTAAAAGTAGGTCCTTACCACACGAACACCGTGGCTGGTTTAGAATTAGCGATGGATATTTTACGACGAAAAAGAAATACCAACAAACAAATTTTTATGATTACCGATGGTAAGCCGAGCTGTGTTCGTTTACCTGATGGTGAGTTTTATAAAAACAGTAATGGATTAGATGAAATGATTGTCAATTTATGCTTAAACAAAGCAGCGCAAGCGCGAAAACTAAAAATACCCATCACAACTTTTATGATTGCGCAGGACCCTTACCTAAGAAGATTCATTGAACTGTTTACCGCACAAAACAAAGGAAAAGCATTTTTAACCGGACTGAAAGGGTTAGGCGAAATGATTTTTGAAGACTACGAAAAAAATAGAATTAAAAAGATATAATAAAAAAGATATTCGGCGATATGAAGCAAGAAATTACATTTAAAGAACTGAAAGCATCGGGTTATGTTGATCGCAGCATCAACGAAGAAATGAAGGCCAATTTAACTCAAAAATTAAGAGCTAAATTACCCGTTTTTGAAGGCTTATGGGGATACGAAGACACCGTGATCCCTCAATTAAAAAAAGCCATTTTAGCTGGACATCATATCAATTTGTTGGGTTTACGCGGACAAGCCAAAACTAGAATTGCTCGAAATATGATTGAGTTGTTGGATGAATACATGCCCATCGTAAAAGGTTCTGAAATCAACGACAATCCGTATCAACCCATTTCAAAATACGCGAAAGATGTCTTAGCTGAACTGGCAGAAAACACACCCATCGCGTGGGTGCATCGCAATGATCGATTCTTTGAAAAGTTGGCAACACCCGATGTAAATGTTTCTGATTTAATAGGTGATATTGATCCCATAAAAGCAGCTACTCTAAAACTGCCATACTCTGATGAGAGAGTCCTCCACTATGGAATGATTCCACGAGCCAATCGTTGCATTTTTGTGATCAATGAATTGCCCGATTTACAAGCAAGAATACAAGTTTCTTTATTCAATATTTTACAAGAAGGAGACATCCAAATTCGAGGCTTTCAGTTGAGAATGCCTTTAGATATTCAATTCATTTTCACTGCCAATCCAGAAGATTATACCAATAGAGGAAGCATTGTTACTCCCTTGAAAGATAGAATTGGATCACAAATTTTCACCCATTATCCAAAAACAATTGCGCTCGCTCGAAAAATTACTGAGCAAGAAGCGCAACTTTCAGTAGAGGACAAAGACGCTATTGTGATGAGTGAGATAGCCAGGGATTTACTAGAACAAGTTGCATTTACGGCAAGAGACAGTGAATATGTAAATGCAAAAAGTGGTGTGAGTGCACGTTTAACCATCAGTGCCATGGAAAACTTAATGGCGGCTGCGAAATTAAGACTAATAGAAACGGGAGCTGAAAAAACAGCCATTCGTTTAGTTGATTTTAGCTCTATCATTCCAGCCATCACCGGAAAAA
>CAIXTT010000168.1 GCA_903922455.1 uncultured Bacteroidota bacterium
ATAACTATGCACAAATGTTCTCATTTGATCATTTACACAATGACTAAAGTAGTAAAGTGATATTTCAACCCGATCTGCTGTTCATTCCGCAGGTCGGGTTTTATACTGTTTATAATGAAAAAGATTAGTTCCTTCGTTAGCTTTCTTGTTTTAATGGTTGTTTTGCTTTCTGCTTGCTCAAAAAGTGAGGAGGGTGGAACCAAACCCTTTTTTTACATCCCCGATGGATTTCCTGATCCCGTATATCAATTTCAAAATAATCCAGTAACTCCTGCGGGATTTGCGTTGGGTAAAAAACTTTTTTATGATCCTATTTTATCGCGTGATAGTACCATTGCCTGTGGGAGTTGTCATCAACAATTTGTAGCCTTTGCACACAGTGATCATAAACTGAGTCATGGAATTGACAATTTATTAGGCAATCGGAATTCTCCCGCATTATACAATATTGCTTGGTTTCCAAACTTTATGTGGGACGGTGGTGTGAATCATTTGGAAGTGCAACCACTCGCGCCTATTAGTAATCCAGTGGAGATGGATGAAACGATGCCCAACGTGCTTCTGAAGTTAAAAAGAAGTAACAGTTACCCTGGAATGTTTGAGGATGCTTTTGGTTCCGATACCATCACCACGCAAGCCATGATGCGTGCCATGGCTCAATTCATGGGATCCATGATTTCAGCCGATTCTAAATACGATCGATACGAGGCAGGGAAGGTGAATTTGACCAGTGCGGAGTTAAATGGATTGCAACTCTTTCGTGCTAAATGTGAGTCTTGCCATAAGGAGCCGTTACTAACGGATATGTCTTTCCGAAATAATGGACTCGATTCCTATTTTACAAAAGATCCTGGCCGAGCATTAATATCTACGCTCCCTCAAGATTCTGGTTTGTTTAGAGTGCCTTCTTTGAGAAATGTGGCTTTAACTTTTCCATATATGCACGACGGAAGATTTGAAAAGTTGATGGATGTAATGAATCATTATAATTCTGGAATTCAACCCAGCAGCACGTTAGATCCTTTATTATCTTCTAACAGCATTCCACTTACACTAGCTGAGAAAAATGATCTGATCGCATTCTTAGGAACCCTAACTGATTACACATTCATTCGCGACAGTCGATTTAAAGAATAAGTCATGTTCCCGTTTCAAAAATTCTTAATCGCGTTAACCCTTTTGTTGGTTTGGTGTGGAAAAAGTATGAGTTGTGATGTTTGCGGAAGTTTTATTGGGATTCATCCAGGAGATAAAAAAGCATACGTGAGCATCTTTTATCGCTATGTGAGTTTCTCAGGAAGCAACACCACAAACTCAGCTTTTTTTCCTGACGGCAGTATGCGTATTGGTCATAGTGACAATGATGGTTCAAACGCCAGTAGAAATAAAGAATTTGAAGTGTATAGAGCCGCAGAGTTTAGATCTCGCTTTTATCTTCATCCGCGCTTAGAGTTATCAGTAATTGCTCCCTATGTTTTCAATTCCGCTCTTGAAAATGAAAAGCGAACAAAAAATTCAGGACTCGGTGATTTGAGTACGTTGTTAGGATGGCAAATGATTAATGAAGCCAGCATCGGTAAATTTAACCATCGCTTGCTGCTGGGAGCTGGCGTGAAGTGGGGTATTGGAGATGAAAACCAAAAAGTGAATAATGAAAGGTTGTCGATATTGCTGCAACCAGGAACAGGAAGTAATGACGTACTGTTTTTTGCAAATTACCAATTGGGAAGAGGAAATTGGAGTTGGAATCTGTTGCCCATGTATAAAATTAATGGAAAAAATCGATTCGATGAGCGTGTGTCTAACAGTACTACCTTTTTTTCGAGCCTAAGTTATCAATGGAAGCGAAATGAAAATTTTAAGGTGATGCCTTCGCTGCAAAGTTATTTTGAATCAATGAAAGGAGTGGAGGTCATGGACGAATTGGTTAAAGGAACTTCGATGAAGGGACTTTTTCTCGGTCCAGGAGTGGATCTCTTCTATAAAAATATTGGATTCAGTACCTCTTGTTGGTGGAGTGCAAGACAAGAGCAAAGTTCAAGTATGTTGGCTAGTCGTATCCGTTATAGAGCTGGAATCACTTGGTATTTCAATCAACAAACATTCCTATTTAAATAGTTTTTCTTTCGAGTAAGATGGTTCGAAAGACTTCTTTTTAGCTCTTTCGCTATTAACAGCCGTTTGTCCATAAGTGCGTATGGGTAAGATGTTATCCTGCTGTGCTAAGCAGTAGTTTTGACAAACACCCATTATGAAGAGGGTCGTAAGCTCGTCAATTGTTTCTGTTGTTATTTTACTGCTTTTGGCGGGTGGATTTTTCTACTTCCAACTCAGAAAAAGTGTAAACTCTTCCGTGTATGAATTGATCCCTGCCGATGTGGCCTGGATCGTCACCGTAGACCCCTCTTCAGGAGACTTACAGCGATTAGCAAATAGTTCTTTTTTGTCGGAATGTGATTCGGTGGAAGTTTTAAAAGATTGGAATCGTTCCTTAATTTTTATAGACTCCATCTGCACCAACAATGAAAAGTTAAAGGCTACTTTTAAAGCAACTCAACTCTTGATAAGCGGTCATGTTACCGGTCCATCTTCATTTAGTTTGATGTATTTTGCAGAAGTAGATAATGATTTTGTGAATATTTCAGAAGAGCTCATCGCCTTGATGCTTCAAACTACTGGAAACATTCAAACTCGAGTGTATAACGGTATCGATATCCGTGAATTTAGTGGAAAGAATGGAAGGCATTTCTCATGGGCGGTCACAAAAGGTGTTTTTATTGGATCATCTACCACCTTTTTAATTGAAGATGCCATCCGTCAACAAAAGAATGCAAAGCTGATTTCTCCAGCCGCTTCCATTAAAACGTATTGTGAGGAACAACCCAAAGAATTAATGGTGGCCTTGTATTATCCTGGCTTTTCAAAATGGTTGAAAACACAATTTCGTGATCCATCAGGAGTAAACTTAGCGCCACTCGAGCGATTAGGCGATTGGTCGATATTAAACTTGGAAATGCATTCCAATATTATTGCATTTCAGGGTCAAACTTTAGCAGTCGACTCCAATACATTTATTCATCTCTTCGATCATCAAACTCCTGTAGAGAGAAAGCTAGTGCAAATGTTGCCTGCTAAGACATCCGCAGCAGTAGTTTGGGGGATGAGTGATGCAACTAGTATTTTAAATACCATCAAGGAAAATCAGAAGAAATCTAAACAGCCTAGTTCATCGGCTGAGTTGATGCCCTATTTTACCAATTGGATGGGAGAAGAAGTGGCTTTAGTGGTCACACAACCCGCAGGTGCCTTGAATGATAACAACTATCTTTCGATTCTACAGGTGAAAGATGCGGCTAAATGCAAACGTTCACTGGAAACGTTGGTTGATGATGGCTCCATCAAGGAAGAGTTGTATAACGGATATGCCATCCGTTATATCGATCGCAAATGGATCCTCAAAGATTTGTTTGGTTCATTATTCACTCCTGTAAGTAAGTTTTATTATACCATTATCGGTAATTATTTGATTGTAGGAAATCAAGCTTCTGTTTTACGAGCGTATATAAATGATTATAAAACGAGCAATTTATTGGTGAAGGAAGATCGATATACTTCTTTAGCTGCGCATATTCCGCAAAAAGGAAATTTGTTTTTCTATTGTTCCATTCCTCAATCTGAAAAAGTATTTAGCAGTATAGCGGCACCAGCCTGGGTAACTTGGTTGGCTAGTTATGGTGATGTGTTAAAAAATTGGAATGGACTTACTTTTTCTATAAGTAATAATAATGGAATGTATGC
>CAIXTT010000169.1 GCA_903922455.1 uncultured Bacteroidota bacterium
AGTTGGAATATTCACAAAAGAAATTCCGCGCAAATACGTAGCCGCTACGAATCCACCTACATCACATACAACTCCGCCACCCAAATTGATAAGCAAATCATTTCTGCCCATCTTCATCTCTGTCATTTTTTGCCAGATGGATTCACATACTGAAAGTGATTTTGATGATTCACCTGATTCCATCTTAAAAAAATCAAAAGCAATAGTTGTAGGCATGTGCTTTTTAAGTATTGGCAAGCAATGCTTATAAGTACTATCATCGCATAACACCAAAATTTTAGAATAATCATTTGGTGCATCTAGCAACTCTTGCCAACCAGACAACGCCTTCTCTCCTGAAAAAACAGGATGGCCTTGTTGCATAAAACTAAACTCATTACTCATACTTTCAACGATCTATTTTGCTTGGATAACGATTCCAAACTCATCCAAAGAAAAGTGGAATTTTAAGAACTGTAGTAGGCCGAATATTCCGATGCAAATTTAGGCATTGAAATCCAACATTATAGAATTCAAATAATTTTATTTTTTAATACCTATCATCTTTTTCAAATTGGGCTTCTTAGTATCTTTGAGCGTGATTAAGGACCGACCCAGCAAGATAAACTTCGACAACTTAGAGCATTCCTTTGCGTTCCGCAGCGACTATGAAATAAAGCGAGCTTATTGGTTATTCAAGGCCATCAGTTATCCATCCGTTGTTAAAGTTGGAAGTTGGGCGACAGAGAATGCATTAAAATTTCATTTACCGATTAAAGGAATCATTCGAAAAACCATCTTCAAACATTTTTGTGGTGGAGAAGACATCATCGACTGTTCAAAAACCATTGCGCGATTAGGTGAATTAGGAGTTGGCTCCATCTTAGACTATTCGGTTGAGGGAAAGGAAGACGAGGTAGAATTCGACCATAGTTGCTCCGAAATTGTGGCTACTGTTCAGCGAGCAGAACATGATAAAAACATTCCGTTTAGTGTTTTCAAAGTAACTGGTCTTGCGCGATTCTCCTTATTAGAAAAAGTAAGTTTAGGAGAGTCACTTAGCTCAGAGGAAGCCGCAGAATTTTCTAGAGTAAGAGATCGTGTTCGGAAAATTTGTGAAGAGGGACATAAGCTCCATGTATCTGTTTTCATTGACGCTGAAGAATCATGGATTCAGCCAGCCATTGATGGATTAGCAGAGGGAATGATGGAAAAATTCAATACCACTGAATTTATTGTTTACAATACACTCCAACTTTACCGCCACGACCGATTGCCCTTTTTAAAAGATGCCTATCAACGAGCACGTGCTGGAAATTATTTATTAGGATTGAAATTGGTACGCGGGGCTTACATGGAAAAAGAGCGAGAACGAGCCAATAAACTTCATTATCCTTCACCCATTCAATCACAAAAATCGGATTGCGATAGAGACTACGACGAAGCACTCCGTTTTTGTTTGGAGCACATTCAGCATATTGCCATTTGTGCAGGTACACATAATGAACAAAGCAGTTTATTATTGACGGAACTCATGAATAATTATTCAATTGCTCCAAATGATCATCGTATTTATTTTTCACAATTATTAGGAATGAGTGATCATATTAGTTTCAATTTAGCGCATGCAGGTTATAATGTTGCTAAATATGTTCCTTATGGACCAGTGGCTGATGTTCTCCCTTACTTAACGAGAAGAGCACAAGAAAACACCTCGATTGCGGGTCAAACAAGTAGGGAACTTTCATTGTTGACGGCAGAGCAAAATCGACGAAAAAAGCTTAGTAAATAAGGCTGCGCTAAAGTTTCTCGCCAAGGCGCAGAGGCGCTAAGGCTGCGCTACGCAATCCCGATAGTTATCGGGATGTAAAATGATCACTAATATTTTGCACGAAGAATCACGGAGTGCTATTAGAAACTTTTAAATCATAGCTTATAATGCCTTTTTAGGGAATTTTAATTTCTTACTTCGAAAAATAATTCAATTTTTAACCACAGAGGCACGGAGAAACACGGAGAGATTTTTTTTAACTTTTAAAATTGTAGTTAATACTAATATTCTTGCCTCTCCTCCTAGCCTCCTCTCCAGGGGCGAGGAGGGACTTGCTAATTGGTTAAATATAGATTCTAGATTTATTGATAGAACAACATTAGTAATAAAGGGGCCAATAGCTTGGAGATAATACCGACACGACCTAAAAATCGTAATATAGATTAAACCAACCGACAAATTCACAAACTCCTCAATACATCAATGTAGGTCTGTATAAAACAATGCATTTATTGGGTTAGATTCATGTTGCAACGTGTTTTACTTGTATAACTCAAGAGAATCTTAATTGTGTCCAAGATTATAAAAAATATGAATATTATCAGAGAATGATAATTGTTTATATTTGAAGGAAATTATACAGACACTAAACCAAACCAAAACAATTATATGAAAAAGTATTTATTTAGAATTACTCTGTTGGCCTTGATGGTCATGTCGTCATCTCTTTTTGCTCAGAATTGGGTGGAAATGATGAAGAATCCAGAGGTTAACTTCTACGATGTTCAAAAAGCATTTAACAAGTATTATGTGAAAAAAGAACGTCAGGTTGAGCGCATGAAAAAGCGCCAATCTAAAAAGGCTAACGAAGGAGTTCATCAAGAAGAGATTGAAGTTCCTGGCTTTGCTCAATATAAGCGCTGGGAGTGGTTTATGCTTCCTCGTATTGGAGCAAAAGGAGAGCGTTTTGACCCTTCTTTGTCATTTCGTGAAAACCAAAAGTACCAAGCTCAAATGGGAACTGCTAACGCAGGAAACTGGACTTTGATTGGACCTACGGCTACTATTCCGATTGGAGGGGGAGCAGGAAGGTTGAATTTTGTACGAATTCATCCAAATGATCCAAACATTCTTTTTGTTGGATCACCTGCAGGAGGATTATGGAAATCTATTGATGGAGGCACAACTTGGGCAACCAATACAGATCGTATTAGTCAAGTAATTGGTTGCACTGATTTAGCGATTGATCCTACTAATCCAGACATTATGTACTTAGCTACTGGAGATGGTGATGGTGGCGATACTTATACCATCGGAATTTTAAAGACAACGGATGGTGGTACAACATGGAACACAACTGGATTGTCTTATTTCATGGCCAATACTCGTCAGATAAGCAGAATTTTATTAGACCCAACAAATTCGAACACATTATTGGTTGCCTCTTCTGCAGGAATTTTCAGAAGTACGGATGGTGCTGCAACATTTACCAATACACAGACTGGTTCATTTAAAGACATGGAATTTAAACCAGGCGATCCCAACACGGTCTATACTTGCGGATCGGAAGTTTATCGCTCTACAAATAATGGATTAAATTGGACCAAAATTACAAGTGGACTTCCAGCAAGTGCGAACGTAAGTAGACTATCGCTCGCTGTTACTCCCAACGACAATAACTACGTTTATATATTAGCTGCTAAAGCGGCACCGGATTATGGATTTGAAGGAATATACAGATCAACAAACGGTGGTACATCGTATACAAAAGTAACCACATCTTCCCCAGCCAATGTTTTAGGATGGAATTCAAACGGTGGAGATACAGGAGGTCAAGGATGGTATGATTTGACCATTGCGGTTTCACCTACTAACAAAGATGAAATCACAACAGGCGGTGTTAACGTTTGGCGTTCTACCAATGGAGGAAGCAGTTTCACATTAAATGGTCATTGGACAGGTTCAGGTGCACCTTATACGCATGCCGATAACCATGATCTCGTTTATGCAAATGGCACAACGACTTATCTTGCAAATGATGGCGGATTATTTAGAACGACCAACAACGGAGCAACTTGGACCGACTTAAGCAATGGATTACAAATTGCACAGATGTATGGTTTTGGACAATCTACTACCAATGCTAACTTAATAATTCAAGGATGGCAAGACAATGGCACCAACCGATATCTCAACGGCACTTGGCAAGAAGTAATGGGTGGTGATGGAATGCTAGCTTTCATTGATTGGAACAACGATCAAAACATGTGGGGATCACAATACGAAGGATCCTTAAACAGATCAACCAATGGTGGTGCAAGTTGGAGTGGTGCTACATCGGGAATCAATGAAGTGGGTGCATGGGTAACACCATGGAGTCAAGATCCAGTTACGCCGGGAACTATTTATGCTGGATTTATCAATATGTGGAAGAGTACTAATGGAGGTGCTTCGTGGACAAAAATCAGTACTTTAGGTGGCACGACGACAATGACAACTTTTTCAGTTTCTCCTGCAAACAATCAAGTTATTTGGGCTGCTAAACCGGGTTCATTCTATTTAACAACGAATGGAGGGACTAACTGGACAACGATTTCTAATGTACCGTCAGGAACTATTACATCCATAGCATGCAGCAATACTGATGCAAACAAAGCATGGATAACTTACTCTGGATTCAACAACAACAATAAAGTTTTTCAAACCAATGACCAAGGTGCGACGTGGATTAATCTTTCCGGATCGATTCCAAACATTCCAATCAATTGTATTGTTTACGAAAACAATTCCAACGATGCGATTTATATTGGTACTGATGTAGGCGCCTTTTATAAAAACGCCACATTAAATGTATGGCAACCCTTCAACAATGGACTACCGAATGTGATTGTTTCTGAATTGCATATTTATTATGCTACAGGTATGATTCGCGCTTCTACTTATGGAAGAGGAATGTGGGAGTCGGGTTTATATGTACCGGGATCGTACGCTCCACTTAGTGCCTTTGGTGCATCTGCAAATATTACTTGTCCGGGTGCAGCAATACAATTCAGTGATTTTTCAGCAGGACAACCTACGAGTTGGGATTGGAGTTTCCCTGGAGGAAATCCAAGTACATCAACACAACAAAATCCGGTGGTGAATTACAATGTTGCGGGAATATATCCAGTAACATTAATTACAACCAATGCAAATGGAACCGACACGAAGCAAGTTAATAATTACATCAACATAGCATCGAGTACACAACCTGACCCGAGCACTATTGGTGATCTACGTTGTGGTGCAGGACAAGTAAATCTTTCTGCAAGTGGATCCGGAACGGGAACGTTACGTTGGTGGGATGCTGCAGGCGGAGGAAACTTAGTTGCGACTGGTACGAACTATTCACCTAACATTACTGGAACAACCACTTATTATGTGGATGAAGAATTACCACTTGGTGTAGTTGATTACACAGGAGAATCTGTAAACAATATTGGTGCGGGTGCTATGTTTACCGCTAACGATATTCGTGGACTTTACTTTGATGTATTAACACCTGTCATATTACAATCCGTTGAAGTTTATTCCGGTTCAGCTGGTAATAGAACTATAGAAATCATCGATGCGCAGGGTAATACCTATGCAGACACCACTATTTTTATTCCTGCAAGTCCGACCAATACAACTACTGTGAATGTGAATTTCACACTCTATCCTGGAAATGATTATTTCATTAAGTGCAGAGGCTTAGTTGATCTTTACAGAAACTCTGCGGGTGCTGTTTATCCATATCTAAGTTCAGCGGTTAATATTACAGGAAGTAATGCAGGGTCTCCGGGCTATTATTATTTCTTCTACTTCTGGACATTCCAGGAGATTGCATGTAACACAGGAAGAACAGCGTGTGTGGCTTTAGATACTTGTGCAGTAATTGGAATTGAAGATGTATTTAGCAATAACACATTAGACATCTTCCCGAATCCAAATGATGGAAAATTCAATTTAACTTTCGACGCTAAAGTTCAAGCGGATTATATGGTTACGATCACAAATACATTAGGTAAAAAAGTATTTGAATATCCATTAACCTCATTTGCTGGTGAGCACAAAAGAGCTATCGATTTGAGTCATTTGAGCAAAGGATTATACTTAATCAATATTTCTTCGGGAGATAAACAGATCACTCGAAAGATCAATTTACAGTAAACAATATCATTTAATAAAAATTCAAAAGCCTCTGTCGAACGACGGAGGCTTTTTTTTGCAACTACTAATTCCACTTTTGATTGTTATCGTTTTTTGAGAGGCTATGCTAAATTTTCTCGCAATCCCGCAGCGCCGTCGGCAAGCCATTGGCGGCCGATCGATAGCTATCGGGACGCAAAGTCGCAAAGTTTTCGCGAGGAGTTGTGCACAAAATTTTCTCGCACTCCTCGACAAGCTCAGGGTAATGAGGATATTCTCGAAAGGTCTCAAAGTGCGAGAATGATAAAGTAGAAGAGAAATAAAAGAATACTATTCACATTTTCTTACAAGTAAAATTCAAATTTTATCACTAGAGGCACTAGAGAACACAAAAGAACACTTGAAAGCGTTTGAGAATACAAGAGTACTCTTATTTCACTTGAGTTAATCTATAGTGCACTCTAGTGAACTTCCTTTTCTCTAGTGTTTTAAAAAAGCTCTTGGACGCAAAGCCTTGTCTACTCTTTATACACCATCTCAGAAACACCTTGCAGAAGCATGGGTTTAGATGTTCCATTGTATTGGAGAATGAGCGGATGTGTAGCCGGAGAAATGATTCCGGTTTCCATTAGCTTTACGTAGTTGAAAGAGATGGGCAACACGATGAATCGATATTGATGATGGTTCAGTTTATTGGATTCAATAAATTCTACCTTTTCCTTTTGTGTCAATTCCATCATGTAACGCTCTTGAGGTTTTACTTTCGACTGCGCATAATAGTCAATGGCCACCATTTGTTTGAGGTGAACATGCTGACTGTAATTCAACTCTATAAATTCAAACAACATATCATAAATATCATACAAAGTATGTTGATGAAAATCGCGATGTTCATTAAAATATTCACCAAGTCCAAGGAGGAAATCAAAGATGCTATATTGATAAGAAATATATTTCAACGTCAACAACGCACGTTTTTTATTCCAATAAATCTCGAGTGCTTCTTCCAACAGTGTTATTCTATAAAGCTCCTCTTTACTCAAATATTTGCTTTGAATCATTTGATAAGGAGGCATGGGATCAAAAACATAATCGTGTTGTTGATGTTTATTTCGGAGTGGTGTTCCTCGTAGAAATTTCAAGAACCCCAATTGCAATTCAGGTGGGTGCAATTTAAACACTTCTTCAATGCTCATCTTAATATCTTCCCATTCATCGAGTGGTAATCCAACGATGAGATCGAGGTGCATCTCAATTTTATTTTCGAGTTGTTTGATCACCCCACTCGTCTTATCAAAATTTTGCTTCCTGCTCACTTGCAGATTGGCTTTTTGATTCACCGTTTGAATTCCAATTTCAAATCGGAACAAATCCTTAGGGATGTACTTTTGAATGAAGGCAACAATATCGGGATGTACAATATCCGCTGTAATTTCAAATTGAAACACATTTCCAGGGCGATGATGATCGAGGATAAATTGAAAAACATCTATCGCAAAATCTTTCTTTACATTAAAAGTACGATCGAGGAACTTGATGGTTCTTCCACGTTCCATTAAATACAATAAGTTCGCTTTAATATCATCAATGGGTAAATACCGAACTTTATTATCGAGGCTTGCTAAACAAAATTCGCATTTATACGGGCAGCCTCTTGACGTTTCTACATAACATACTTTGTTATACAACTGGCTCGCATCATCATCTTCATACGGATTAATTCCTTTATACTCTTCCAAATTAAAAGTTAAGTCCTTTGGAAACATTTTTACTTCACCTTCCGATTTGTGCACGAGATTCGGTACTTGATCAATGTTAGGATAATGATCAAGGAATAATGAAAACGGAATTTCTCCTTCACCCACGATGATGTAATCTACTTCTTCCTTTGCAATGAAATCATCGTACTCATAACTTACTTCTGGACCGCCTAACAATATTTTTATTTCGGGATTCAATTGCTTCAAAAGACGAGCAACAGCTAAAGTGGGCGTAATGTTCCAGATATAACAACTGAATGCGATGACATCATAGTCCTTGCATGCATTCGCAATATCATCTGGTTTTTCCTTGATGGTAAACTCTTTCCAGTCGAGGCCTTCTCGGTGCTTATTTAAAGAATACAAAAGTCGTATCGCCAAATTCAGGTGAATATACTTTGCATTGAGAGTAGTAAGGAGGACTTTCATGAATGGTTACTAAGTGACTCCATTCATAAAATGAATAAGAAGTATTGTTGAATTCAATTTGGTCAAAGGTACTTCAATAAAGAATGAAACGAAAGTAAAATCATGGTGAAGAAAAGTCGAAACTCAAGGATTAGGATAAACTATTCGAAATTTCATTAAGAAAATAGCGCCCCCCTTTTCAGAAGAGCGCCGGGCATAACCTGCTAGGGTTGATTATCGATTGATACCGTAGCTAAGCTCGGCTGTAAATTTATGATCGATAGCACCAATACGTTGAGCTGCAGCTTGCGTTATTTTGATGATAGCTGCATTATTGTCGCCTGTATCGGGTAAAGTACCCACCACTTTTACAAACACAGAGTTATTATTCATTCGGTTAGTTACTTTGATGATGGAACCCACCGGAGCCGTACGGTGTAAAGCATAAAACTTACTCTGATTCAAATCTCCCTCTACTAACCATGTTGCTACACCAATCTCCGTCACTTTTTCTACTTCTACTCCACTCGTCGGATCCTTTTCAATTACACTTGAACGTGATGTACCCGGATTATTATACACCTTCGGAAGCTCAGTGGTATCGGCTGATTTAGTGGATTCAACAATAACGGGGGTTGATGCTATTTCTTTCGCTGTCTCTTTTACTTCTTCCTTGGGAGTAACCGCTGGTGTTGATTTAACAACGATTTCTTTGGTTTCATTTTCATTGACCGTTTTAACTTCAGTAGATGCTTTTACGATTTCCTGTTGTATAGGAATTACCGATTTAGAAAGCGCATTTACTTTCAATTTTTGTCCGACAGCCACGGCATTTGAATTCAATGCATTTATTTTTTTCAAATCATCAACAGACATGCTGTACAACTTAGAAATCCCATATAACGTTTCGCCTTTTTGAACCGTATGAGTTTGCTTTGAATTCCCCTCTGCAGATGGACTCGATGGAGTTGTTGATTTTACTTTTGGTGATTCTTGCTGCTCCACTACACTTTTGGTTGGAGTAGTAGTTGATGCGGAAACAGGAATATGAATCACTTCACCAATCTTCAAATTAACTGATTTGGGATTGGCGGCTTGTATTTCAGCAACTGGAACATGATATTGTCGAGACAAACTCGAATATGTTTCCTTTGGACTTACTTTATGCAATAAAAATTTCTTTCCATTGATCCAACGAGTCAACAAAGAATCGGGATTATTGGCTTGCACCTGTCCTCCCATCATGATCAATAACAATATTAAAATCCTCATCTTCATCTTGTTTAGACCTATCAGCTTTTCATTCATATCTTTACACAAGTATACCATTAAGCCATCAGCATGACTCCCTATTCTCATTTCTCTTTTCAACACTTTAATTAACACGATGAAAAAATCTAACTATTTCATTCTCGCACTGATAACGTTACTCCTAGGATCCAACGTATATGAAGCATCGGGATCTGGTGATTCAACGAAACAATCAGTTGTATATCAAATAGATATAAAGGAAGAAATTAGTCCTGGAATAGCCAGACAGGTTTCCAAAGCATTACTGGAAGCTCAAGCCCAGCGTGCTGATCTGGTGATGGTAAGGATGAATACCTACGGCGGACTATTGGATGCTGCCGATAGTATTCGAACTTTATTTTTGAACAGTAAAATTCCGGTGATCGTCTTCATCGACAACAATGCAGCGTCGGCGGGAGCACTGATCTCCATCGCTTGTGAAAAAATTTACATGCGTAAAGGAGCTAGCATTGGAGCGGCTACTGTAGTTACTGAAAATGCAGAAGCATTGCCCGATAAATACCAAAGTTATATGCGTAGTATGATGCGATCGACTGCAGAAGCACGCGGGCGCGATCCAAGAATTGCAGAAGCGATGGTGGATCCGCGGATTGCTATTGAAGGAGTGAATGATTCGGGCAAGGTACTAACGCTAACCAGTACCGAAGCTTTGAAATTAAATTATTGCAATGGCATTGCAGAGAGCGAACAAGAAGCATTGGCCTTAGCTGGAATTACGAATTACAAAACCATTTTATATACACCCACACTCGTTGACCGTGCGATTGGATGGCTGATGCATCCTGCCATTTCAGGCGTATTAATTTTATTAATGTTGGGTGGATTATATTTCGAGTTGCAGCAACCTGGAATTGGATTTCCGTTAATCATTGCGGTGTTAGCTGCGGTCATGTATTTTGCACCGCTCTATTTAGATGGGTTAGCCGCCAACTGGGAAATTCTTGTTTCAATTATTGGGATCTTACTCATCGCCGCGGAGATCTTTGTAATTCCTGGATTTGGCGTTGCTGGAATTTCTGGATTAGTACTTCTTCTCTTTGGATTGACCAGTAGTTTACTTCGAAATGACGGACTTGATTTTAGCGGGGTAAGTTCGCTAGCATTCTCCTCCTCCATTGCTACTGTACTTTTAGGTATGGCGGGAGCGTTAGTACTGTTTCTTTTTTCCAGTAAATTATTAGCAAGTAGTCCAATGTTTAAGAAAATGGTGTTAGCCACTGAACTTTCTTCTGGCACGGGCTACTCGTCGGCTATCAATCTTCCTACCATCGGCTCTAGAGGGAAAACTTCGTCGCTACTTCGCCCATCCGGAAAAGTAATTATAAACGATCATCTCTATACAGCGAGTTGCGAAAGTGGATTTGTGGAGATGGATGTTGAAGTGGAAGTAGTAAATATCCTCGGAGGAAATTTAATTGTTCGACCCGTGTAAACCATCAACCACCATCATTACTCTTTTTCTCGAATAAAATACAATCCCAAGAAAGTAATAAATCCATTGACCAATAACAATTCGTAGCCAAACTTAAATCCGTTCAATAAGAGCGGAGCGTTTTCGGCAAGGATCCACGACAAACAAGGAGCCAACAAGCAAACTACAGGAACTAATTTTTCTTTCAGTTTTGATTTCATCAATACACCAAAAGCAAATAATCCAAGG
>CAIXTT010000170.1 GCA_903922455.1 uncultured Bacteroidota bacterium
AATGTTTAAGTTATTAAGAAAGAGTAGTGGAATCGAACAGGATGAAGTGATCAAAGTGCTCTATGAAAATCTAGATAAAAATAGTGTCGAATCATACAGGAAACTCTGCGAAAGGATGTTGAATAAGTTGCTCAATATGATCGTGAGTTTTGAGAATTTTAAATTGGACAAGAGTAATTACTCGGAATATTATTTTAATAAGGTTCTTGTAAATCGAAATATTCATTTAATAGAAGTATTAAAAAATAAAATGTTGCCTATTGATTGGATGATAAAACAAATTCAAATAACCTTAAAAATTTGTGATGAATTTGAGTTTGTAGAGGAGGGAATTGTTATGGAGAAGAATAATTTGTTGTATCAATGCGCATTTGGTAATCTTAGTAAAATAGAAACAATCAAAAATGAACTGAAACGAAGATCGCAATATTCAATCTATGTTAATACGGCTGAATTCTATACTTATAAATTTATTGAGAATGTTCAACATAAGTCTATAGATGATAAATCTAGAATTAGTGATATTCAAATAGCAATTTTGCATCTAGAAAAATTATTTAGTGATTCCAAACTACAAACAATTAACATTATTATGTTAATGTTGAAATTGCAATTGGCTCATTATGAAGAGAGATATTTGTATGCTGAAAAAATAATTTTAGAAATTATCCGGATTTCAGAAGAGTATTCTCCTTTGAAAAGAAGAGGTAAATTAGTTCAGAATTACATGAACTTAGCTTACACGCAATTTTATTTACATAAATATGAAGAGGCCTACTTAAATGCCATTAAAGCAACAAAAGAATATATTGAACAAGATTTTGTGTTGAATATTAATCGCGAAGCCTGTGTTTTCGCATTAATATACTTAAACCGTTATCCCGAAGCAGAAGGATGGATTGCAAAAATGTTATCTTCAGGAAGCGTAGGCAATAACCCCGAACAATTAAGCAAACGTCATTTGATGATGGGTGTGTTAAAGTATTTGCAACATGATTTTAAGGGTGCTTTTAAGCATTTGCAATTTACCAAGGAAGTAGAGACAGATCGTGAAGGATGGAATCTTGGTATTCGTATGCTAAATATTTATCTCACGTTGTCTACAGAAAAAGTGGATCTCGCCGATCAACGCATCAATGCCATGCGTAAACACATCGAACGTACATCTAAAATGCGAAATTTAAGGAAACGAGATATTATCATTTTTCGGATTTTAAGCCATCTTTCTCGCTCCGGATTTGATTTTAGAGAGACTTGGGAGGAACGGAAAAAGGATTTTGCGCTCTTGCGTTCCCAAACGCCCGACTGCTTTTGGGTGCCTCGAAGCCATGAATTGATCATTTTTGACCAATGGTTTGAAGCGAAAATGAATAATGTGCCCTATTCACCCATCTTTCCAAGCCCTGAGCAAGCTCCAGAAAATCTTGTTGATATTTCTGTGGCAGAAGAAGCTTGATTTCAATAGTTTTTTGTATTTTAGTGTTTCGAAACATTCACTAGAATATGAAAACAGCCATGCGTCTTTTATCCACAATCCTAGTCATTATTTTCAGTTGCCAGTTTACATTTGCGTCTACTTGGACACCCTTAGCAACTTCTAAAGCTACTAAATCCAAGCCTCAAGTAATACAATCAAACATTACCTCTAGTACGGTAAAGCTAACGTTGAATGGATTTTATTTAAATGAAGTAAGTACATCAAAAGGTGCCGCCTTTTTGCTAAGCAGCCCAGGCTCAAGCCCCATCTTGAAAGACGGTGCTCCGGATCTGCCTCTATTTTCTGCATCCTTAGTTATTCCCGATCAAGGTCAAATGACCATCCAAGTGACAAGCTCTCATTTTGTGGATTATCCCAATGTAGAACTTGCTCCCTCAAAAGGAAATGTAAAGCGAGATGTGAATATTGCGGATATGCCTTACCGTTATGGAAAGGAATACCAAAAAGATGCTTTTTATCCTTCCGATATCATGGGGTCAAGAATTCCACATGTTTTTAGAGATTATCGCGGACAAACCATCTTATTTCAACCATTCCAGTATAATCCTATTACAAAAGTGTTACGTGTTTATACAGAGATAACAGCTCAACTTAACCACGCTCCGAGTAAAATGGGTACCAATGAATTGGTACGTGCACAACCTTTAGCAAAACTTGATGCTAATTTTGCTTCCCTTTATAAAAATCATTTCGATAATTTCCCGTCTGTAACTTATGTGCCATTAACTGAAACAGGTAAAATGTTGGTGATTTGTCCGGACTCTTGGCTTTCAATTATTCAGCCTTTGGTAGATTGGAAAATTCGTAAAGGAATCGAAGTGGAAGTGGTAGATGTACTTACTGCTGGTGGAACTGCAACCAATATTCAAGCTTTTATTGCCAATAAATTCAGTAATAACGGTATCGCCTATGTGCTTTTAGTGGGAGATGCTCCTCAGCTTCCTTGTCTCTATGCACAAGGTGGCGCCTCTGATCCTAGTTTGGGTTATGTCCTCGGTAGCGATTCGTATCCTGAAGTAATGATAGGCCGATTGTCGGCTGAAACAGATCCTGAATTACAAACTCAAGTGGATCGTATTCTGAATTATGAAATGAATCCGAATCCTGCAGGTACATGGTATAATCAAGGTGTTGTTATCGGCAGTGACCAAGGCCCTGGCGACGACAATGAGATGGACTGGGAACATGCTGTTAACATGCGTAATGATTTAGTTGGTTTTACTTATGGAAACGTTTCTGAATTATATGATGGAACACATCCTGGAACAAGTGATGCTCCTGGAGATCCTAATAATATTGATTTGTTCAATTTGTTTCAAAGTGGTATTAGTTTAATGACTTATACCGGACATGGAAGTAGTACATCTTGTGGTACCACTGGTTTGTCAAATAACGATGTGGCCAATATGACAAACGAAAATATGCTTCCTTTTATTTGGGCAGTTGCATGTGTGAATGGGGAGTTTGATATGACAAGTGGTCCTTGTTTCGCTGAAAAATTTATGAGAGCACAATACAATGGGCAACCTACAGGAGCCATTGGTACTTTTATGTCATCTATCAACCAAAGTTGGAATCCTCCCATGGATGCACAGGATGAAATGATAGATGTTTTGGTGCAGAGTTATTCGAATAATATGAAATTTACTTTTGCTGGACTTTCTATTGCTGGATGTATGCAAATGAATGATAATTATGGTGCAGCCGGAGATGAAATGACCGATACATGGCATATTTTCGGTGACCCAACATTAAATGTTCGAACAGCAACACCACAAGTAATGACGGTAAGCCATACCGGTAGTATGCCAATGGGTTTAGCTTCTCTTAATGTAAATTGTAATTTTAATGGTGGTTTAGTTGCTCTCTCAATGAATGGTCAAGTCTTAGGTACTGGATTAGCGAATGGCGGATCTGCACAAATTAGTTTTGCTGCTATTACATCTCCTGATACCATTTTTGTGACGGTTACTGGATTTAATCAGATTCCATACATGGGTCAAGTTTTGGTTATTCCAGCTTCAGGTCCTTATGTAATTTATCAAAGTAGTACCGTTCATGATAATTTGGGAAACAACGATGGGTTAGTTGATTTCGATGAAACCATCGACGTGGATTTAGATGTCGAAAATGTAGGTATCGCCGATGCAAATAATGTAACGGCTACATTGACAACGATTGATCCTTACATTACTATTATCAATGCAACAGCCTTAGTTGGTAATGTTGTTTCTGGTGGTTCCATATCTGTCGCAAATGCATTTCAATATACCGTTGCCAATAACATTCCTGATCAACATATTGTTCAATTTGTGGTAGTGTTAAGCGATGGATTAGGAAATACTTGGTCATCATCCTTTACACAATTAGTCAATGCTCCCGATTTAGCAGGAGGAATATTGACGATAGATGATACAGTAGGCGGTGATGGAGATGGTATGTTGGAAGCAGGAGAAACCGCTGCAATCATTATTCGATGTTTGAATAATGGACATAGTGACGCACCACTTTCAGCGGCAGTACTGAGTACGATTAGTTCGTTTGTAACTATTAGTATTCCTACATTTAATGTTGGACTTATTCAAAAACAGAATTATGTAGATGCAAGTTTTACCGTTGGTTTGCTTAGTAATGTAGCAATAGGAACCAATTATGATTTAACATTAGATCTTAGTTCAGGAGGATACCTAGCCAATAAACTTTATATGGGAAGTGCAGGATTAATTTTAGAAGATTTCGAAACCAACAATTTCAATAAATTTAGTTGGAATATGGGAGGAAATCAACCATGGATCATCAGTACCAATTCACCTTTTGAAGGGAATTATTGTGCTACTAATGATAATATTAATGATAGTGAAAGCAGTGAGTTAATTTTAAGCATTACGGTAATGATTGATGATTCGGTGACATTCTGGTATAGAATGTCAAGTGAGCAAGATTGGGATTATTTACGCTATTCAGAAGATGGAAATGAGTTAGGCGCATGGAGTGGCATTACATCTTGGTTATATGCAGGATTTCCGATCACATCCGGTTCTCATAC